>DASSAF010000030.1:0-3385 GCA_035685565.1 Nitrosopumilaceae archaeon
TTTTTCCACTTTCATTACAATTCATTGTTTTTAGAAGTTAAAAATGATCATGGTTTTTAACAAAGATTTAATTTGGTAAAATCAAGCTTTTCTATTATTGGATTTTCTAGGAATTAACGTAGACAAGCTCCTCAACCTTAACGATAATTCTAACCCTTTGATGTTGCTTGTATGGATTGTACCGATAATAATTTTCATGCTTTATGGTCAAAGAATTCAGTTACAAATAACATCATCTGAAATTAACAAATCACTTGAAAAACTAAAGATATTCAAGGAAGATACAAAAAAAGAACTACTTGACTACATAAAAACTACGATAAAACCAACAACAGACCCGTCTACAAAAATCGACAGGTATCTTGAGTATTTTACAATAATGCCTGTTGACATGGATCCAAATGGAATTATTCCAAAAATTAGACACGTTATGCGTTCGCGTGAGGATTATACCAGATTACAAGTAAAAATGATTTCATCAGAAATGAATTCAATGGATGCAAGTAAGATAGAAAACATTCTAGAAGCAGTTACTACTTTGCACTTGCTTTACAAAATGGTAAGACATCTCTATCTTACGGCAAAAAAACAAAATAATTTCCCATTAATTCTGCCATTACAAATGATGATACCGTTTATCATGGAAGAAGCAGAGGCACTAAAGGATGCTGTCTCTGCCTTCAAACAAGGTCAACCAATAGGTGATGGAATTGGACCAATGATTGTTGGAAAGATGATGCTTGGAACAGAAAAAAAAACCGCGGCATTTGAGACCGTGTGGAGCGAAAAAGAATTTGAGGGAAGAAAGCTCTATCTCATGAAGGCAGAAGGACCAACTGCAACAGTTGGAAGACCAGGAGATGCTCTAGAGAGAATCATCTCTGAAAATAAACCTGACGTAATAGTAATGGTTGATGCGGCGCTAAAACTAGAAGGAGAAGATTCTGGCACGGTATCACAAGGATTTGGTGCTGCAATTGGTGGAATTGGTACTGATAGATACCAAATTGAGGAGGTTGCAACAAAATACAAAATACCACTTTATGCTATTGTGATAAAACAATCAATTAAAGAAGCTATCACACTTATGAAAAAAGATATCGCTGATTCTGCAGAAAAGGTAACATTACAAATCAATGAAATGATTAAAGATAATGCAAAACCAGGAGAGTCTGTTCTGGTGATTGGAGTGGGAAACACTCTTGGAGTTTCGCAATGAAATTTAAAAGAAAGAAAGAAGAAATTATTACCCCATACACTGTAGAGCAATGCAATTCGTGTAACGCTATTTCAAAACGAAAATTCAAAGAAGGTGATTATGTATTTAAAAAAACTGATACATGTTCATCCTGTAAGGGCCAGATATTAATTGCCAAAATTTTTGGCGAAGTTAACACTTAAAGTGTAGTAATCGTTAATCCGTTTTCTTGAGGTATGAATGTGTGTTCTGCTTGTGCTACTCTTTCGCCATTTGCCTCAGTTAATACGGGATACGATCTTACTACCTTGTTTTTAACAAGATTCTCTAGCAAAATTCTAGCGTTTTTTTCTTCCCAAGTTGGGACAAGCCATCTTAGTGCAAATGGCAGCATGTTGAATTTTTCCCATATGTGATCAGCAAGCTTGTCAACTTCTGGGTCCTTTGTTCTTTTTCGTGTAATAAGTGAAAAGATGTTTCTTGTTTTACCTTCACGTACAAATCCCAATCCCTCTTTTGTTGTAACAAATGGCTCACACGCATATGCTTCGGTAGGCAAAAATGAAAAAGATCCTATGGACCAAATATTTGGGATTGATTTTCCAGCATGAATGGTATATTGCTCCAAGGAATGACCGCTTAGATTTGCTATTGGTTGGCATCCCATTTGTTTTACTGTATTTTCTATTGTCTTTCCTACGTCGGTTGATTTTGTACCTACTCTTATGATAGACATGGCGTCCTTTAGTGCAGCTTCTGCAGCTTGTACTAGGAAATCGAACTTGGGATCATAACATACTGTTACTGCAGTATCTGCGATGTATCCGTTAATTTGTACCCCAAGATCAATTTTAAGTAAATCTGTTTCACTGATTATCCTCTGGTCGTTTGGTTCTGCGGTATAGTGAGCCGCTATCTCATTTAGGCTGGTATTTACGGGAAAAGCACACTTGCCACCCTTTTGAATAATTTCTTTTTCTATTGATTCGCAAATCTCAAATAACGTAGAACCAACATGATCTTTTTTTCTTGCATTTTCTCTAACTTCCGATGCAATCTTTCCTGCACTAATATAATCTTGGATTTGCATAGGGTGGTCTTGGTTTTGTATGTTATTTAAAATCATCATCTGTGAAGCTTAAATTGGGGATCTCTAAGCTGCATTTGCATCGGGATCGTGGTCTAGCATGGTATGATTCGGGTTTTGGGTACCTGAGGTCGTCGGTTCAAATCCGGCCGATCCCATTATTTTGTATTGATCATATCTTAGATTTGATTTGTTCACATTGTAATTAAAGTAATAATGAAACTTGCAACAAGGCTTAAAAATATGATAAAGTAATGTGATTACAGGCTATGACATTAGCCTTGGAAATCCTAAACCGCATCAGAAGATGCTGATAATGTCTACCTAATGAGAATTAAATGGGTAGACAAATGACAAACAAAAATCAAAAAGAAAATAAATTCAACAGGGAAAGTGATTCAACATGAAGGGAATTGAAATTATATTTCTAGCAGTAGGTGGATTGGCTGGAACTTTTCTACGATATGGAATAACAAAATCTCCATTGCTTCTTGGCGTATTGCCTGTAAACGTATTAATCGTGAATATAGTGGGAAGTTTTATTCTAGGAGGATTCTCAGTTCTTTCACAACAATGGAATCTTGATGACAAGTATATGTTGCTAGTTGCAATAGGATTCTGTGGTGGGCTAACTACAATGTCATCATTTGCGTTGGAAACATCTAATTTGATTGATAACAAACAATATTCTTTAATGGCAATTAACATAATCACAAATGTAGGTTTGTCATTAGGTTCTATATTTGGAGGCAGGGCTTTGTTAAGTGTCATAGTTGGAGCATTAAGATAAGATGAAAACTATGAAAATGTGGTCAGTTGTTATCAGAATTAAAAAAAATGATACTGTGAAGGGAAAACGTGTCCATATACTAATACTTGACATTTTGAAAAAGGGAAAAATTTCTGGTGCTACAGTCTGGACAGGAACAGGTGGATATGGCAAACGAGGGGAATCCAACATACACGTAGAAGGAATATCAGTTAACATGCCACTTGTTATCGAAGTAATTGATGAATTATCAAAACTTGAAAAGATACTGCCAGAGATAAAAGAAATAGTTGGTGATAACGGCCTGATTACTATGAACGAAGTTGATATG
>DASSAF010000031.1:0-2340 GCA_035685565.1 Nitrosopumilaceae archaeon
TCAATGAAAACCATCAGATTATTATTGTGACTAGAAATCAAAAAAAACTAGAAAATGTCAAGCACATAGTAGCCAAAATAAAACTGGAATATGTAGATGTTACTGATTTTGGCTCTTTGGAAAAAATTATTGAAGAAAATAGACCAGATGTGATATTCCATCTTGCAGGCGAGACATCTCATAAGAACTCATTTGAAAATCCATTGTATGATGTAGACGTAAACTCAAAATCCACAATCTGTATGTTGGAAAAGATAAAAGATCTTAACCTAAAGTGCAGATTTATACTTGGAAGTACGTTTATTGTAATTGGCAAGCCAGAAAAGCTACCAATTAATGAAGAAACACCATGTAACCCTACTACAATCTATGGTGCAAATAGGCTTGCAAGCGAAAACTATTGCAAAATTTATCACAATGTTTATGGTCTAGATACAATGATATTCAGAATCACTAACTCATTTGGACCAAGGGAGCAGTATATTACCCCTACAAAAAACGCAATTAATTTTTTAATTTACAATGCCTTCAAAGGTGAAGAGGTAACAATTTATCATGAAGGAAAGTTTTTTCGAGATCTTATTTATATCTCAGATGTGATCTCTGCTCTTAAAACAATCATGTATGATGGAAAATCAGGCAGCTTATACTGGATTGCATCAGGTACAAAGACATGGTTCCATGAATTTGGAGAATGGTTACATGAACTAACCGGTTGTAAAATAAAATATGTGAATCCTCCCTCTTACACAGAAAAAGTCGACGTAGGAAATTTTCTAGTTGATAATTCAAAATTAAAATCGTTAGGATGGGAAATAAAAATTCCAGTAAAGGAAGGAATAAAAAAAACACTTGAACATTTTAAATCTTTACAATAAGGTTTAGAATATCTCTAAGTTAGAATTTTGCTTCCGACAAAAATCTGATAAAAGATGTAAACTTGAATTTCTTGATTAGTCTATCCATTTTTTTTAGAGCATTTCCAAGGTTGTAATATGTAACAAAATTCTCAATAAATGACAGTGGTACTTTGGGCATAAATTCTGGAGTCAGTTCCCATGAATGAATGTAGAAGCTGGCAGGAATGTTTTGCTCATTGCTATTTCTAATGGCATTTTCAATAATTCTTAATGGCAATGCTCTAAGATAGAATCCACCACAGGCGGGAATCTTTCTACCAAGTATTTTTGTTACAAGAAGAGGAAATTCCATTATCTTTCCAGATGGATCATCTCGTTCTAGGTTCTTGCTTGTTATCCTATATGGCCTAGTTTGGGCATCAGGAACACCATACAACTTTGTTTTTGCAGGTACAACACTACTATCGTATACATAATTATTCTCAGACAGAACGTCAATTGCCCATGCACTATTGTGATTTAATGAGAAAGTAGGTGCTCTAAAACCTCTTGATTTTTTGGATGTCAGAGCATCAAATCGTTTTATCTCTTCAGTAAATTTCTCTCTATAGTTTGGAGAGTCAAGTCTTGTGTGATACATGCTATGAAATCCTATCTCGTGGCCACCAGCAAGTATCTTGTCAAGTAATTCTGGTTTGAATTCCAATAACTCCCCAACCATAAAAAATGTTGCAAAAGTCTCCTTCTTTCGTAACCAATCCAGAATCTTGTCTATGCCATTTACAACGGTTGGTTTATTGTTTTGAGTTTTGAGTTGACGTTGAATTAATTCTGGATGATACCAATCCTCAAAATCAATTCCTAGTAGATTCAATTTTTAATTCCTTTCATTCGACTTGGATATTTTATTATGGCAAAAATTTTAAAAAGCATTTCTAGTCCATATTCAATTTTTTTATAACACGAGCAGGATTGCCAACAACTACACAAAAATCTGGTACATTCTCAGAGACTACACTACCTACTGATACAATTGAATTTTCACCAATAGTCACACCAGCTGTGATTATGCATCCTGGATTTAGTACTGCACCATTCTTTATGGTGACACCTTCAACTTTTCTAGGATATGGTCCTCTTTTAAGAAATAAATTTGCAGTTGGATTTGCATGTGCAAATATCATTACATTACTGCCAATAGTCACATAATCGCCAATTTGTACCAATTCAGGATATACCAAATCAATTTGAACATAGGGACAAAAGTGACAATGTTTGCCTATCTTTACACCTCTTGCCCTCTGCATTTTTACGATAAGTCCTGAATATAATGAAGAATATGCTAACTTGTGAAGTAGCAAGGAACGAATCATTCTTATTCGAAGCTTTAATCTGCCAAAGGTACCTCTATAACCGAAATACTCTAACAGCTCCTTTTCATTTACGGAAGATGAATCCTCATATTCTTTGCTCATAGCAA
>DASSAF010000032.1:0-2106 GCA_035685565.1 Nitrosopumilaceae archaeon
AAGTGGTGCCTTTGTTGCAATATGTCCTACAATGAATCAACTTGAAAAACTTGCGACTGCGCTTAATGAAAATGACTTTTATGATATTGAATGTACAGAACAAATTGTCAGAACTATTGAGGCACGAGAAGGAAAGACAAGACACTCATTTCGTAGCATCGGTCATACTACGTATGTTGCCTTTGCAAGAAAAGTATCAAGTCCTAGAGCATTTAAGAACAGATTGCCAAAAGAAGAGATTGAAGTAGAAGAGTCTGCAGAATAGATTGAATCTAAAAGGAAAGAATACTGGTTTCTAACAAGGAAAGTTTATTCACCCAAAAAGAAGATTATCAGTATTGGCAAGTAAGATTTTACAATCTACTATAGTGAAAAATTTTATTCCTCCAAGAAAATTTGCATCACGAAAGGGTGATAACGGAAAGGTTCTGGTTCTTGGTGGTAGTTATTTTTATCACGGTGCGCCAATACTTTCATCTCTTGCCGCGTTACGATGTGGAACTGATTTGGTATACACTAGTGTGCCAAAAATAAATGTACAAGCAACAAGGGCAATCTCTCCAAATCTTATCGTACTGCCTTTGGTTGATGCCAAGCTAACTAGAGGTGCTGTACACAAACTTCTTGGCGTCATACCCAAAGAACTAGATTCTGCAACAATAGGAATGGGATTGGCAATACAAGATATTGAAGCATTAAAGTTGCTTGTAACCTCGCTTTTGAATCAAGATGTAAGGCTTTCTCTTGATGCAAGTGTACTAGTATCAGATATACTGCCTATAATTAAAAATAAAAAAGTTGTAGTAACTCCACATGCCGGTGAGTTCAAAAGAATGTTTGGAGAATTACCATCTGATTCTAAAAAGGAACGAATCTCAGTTGTAGAAAAATACGCAAAAGAAAATTCTCTTACAGTATTACTAAAAGGACCAACTGATATTATTAGTGATGGACAAAAGACGTATCTGAATGTGAAAAATACTCCTGCAATGACTGTTGGTGGAACAGGAGACGTACTTTCAGGTTTGGTTGCAGGAATGTTGTCTAAAAATCGTAATCCTATAGAAGCTGCCGCAGCTGCCGTTTTTATAAATGGAAAGGCAGGAATGCTTGCCCAAAAAAAGCACGGCTTACACATTGTTGCAACTGATCTCTTAGAATTTATTTCTGATGCAATGAAACCATTTGACAGGATAAAGTGAATCTGATGCAAGAGATTAGATACATAGACAACAACATGAAAGGACTAATATCGGATCTTCAAACTTTGATCAGACAACCTAGTGTTTCTGCAAAAAATGAAGGTCTTGAAGAATGTGCAAGACTTGTGGCAAAAATAATGAGGAACTCAGGAATTCGTTCAGAACTACTCTATCTTGGAAAAGGAGTTCCACCAGTGGTATATGGTGAATTGAAATCTAAACAAAACCCAAAGAAAACTTTGCTATTTTACAATCATTATGACGTACAGCCTGCTGAACCATTTGATCTTTGGAAAGACAAACCATTTAGTGGGAAAATTATAGGTAACAAAATCTTTGGACGCGGTTCTGCTGATGACAAGGGCGAATTAATAACTCGAATAAAAGCTGTTGAATCCTATCTAAAAACAGAGGGCGATGTTCCATGTAATGTGAAATTCCTAGTTGAAGGAGAAGAAGAAATCGGCAGTATGCATATTGAAAATTACCTAAAAAAATTCAAGAAAAAATTTTCATGTGATGGAGTAATTTGGGAATTTGGGTATGTTGATGCCAAAGATAGACCAATAATCAGCCTTGGAATGAAAGGCTTGCTCTATGTTGAACTTTCAGTAACAGAATCTATACGTGATGCTCATTCTAGCCTTGCAGTTCTGATTGAAAATCCTGCATGGCGACTATTGGAAGCATTAAAAACACTTCGTGATCCTAATGGGAAAATACTCATCAAAGACTGGTATGATGAGGTGGATGGCTTTACAAAAGAGGAACTTAAACTAATTCAATCTGAACCATTTGACGAAAAGGAATTCAAAAAAGAATATGGGATTAAACGCTTTGTTGCAAACAAGGCAGGAATTGCAACAAGAAAAGCACTGGTAGGGGAACCAACATGTAACATAGC
>DASSAF010000033.1:0-1647 GCA_035685565.1 Nitrosopumilaceae archaeon
ATCTGTGCTGCAATTCTGTTTGCATCATCATATGTTCCGTCAACTGCAATAAAGTTAGCACCATATGCAAGAGCCTGCGTAATTTTTGCATGTTCTATATCACTTGGTGCAAACACATAGCACGGAAAACCGCCTTTTGCAGCATGAGCCGCAGTTGCTGACGCAAGGTTTCCTGTTTACGCACAACCAACAGCTGAAAGGCCAAATTCTTTTGCCTTTGATACAGCAATTCCTGCAGGTCTGTCTTTGAATGAAAATGTTGGATTTACAGAATCATTTTTAATGTATAAATTATTCAAGCCAAGAGCTTTGCCAAGCTTTTCTGCCTTTATCAAAGGAGTCATGCCAGCTCCAATACTAACTATGTTTGATTTTTCTGCAATGGGAAGTAGTTCAAAATATCTCCAGTACGTATGTTCACGGTTTGCAAACGTATTTTTGTTTACAGAAGGAAAATCATAATGCACGTCTAGTGGACCAAAACATTCATCACAAATGTACTTGAATGTAGGAGCATACTCTTTTTTGCATTCCCTGCATTGTAGTGATTTTATTGTAGTCAAGATAACTCTGACTTTGTAAAATACTACATAAAACGTCCTAATATGAAGTTAAGTAATACTTAACTTTAGAGCCTAGTTTATTCAGTGAAATTTAATAGATTTTTGGTCATTAATACAAAAAAGATAACAAGAAAATAACACCGAATATTGAAAAATAAACAAGATCCATAGTAATTTTAAATTTTTTACATTTCAACAAAATATTAATGGAGATAAAAAGGAAGATATCAAATTGAAAAAGAAAGTAATTGGTCAAAAAAAGAAAAAAACAGGTCCAATAATTGCTGTAATTATCATAGTTGCAATACTAGTTGGTGGAATTTATTATTACAATCAACAAAAAATTCCACCAGAAAATGTCCAGTGGCATAATATCTCTGGTCCATTTGCAATAAACAAATTCCAATACAAGCTAGGAGAGAATGTCTTCATGGTGGTAAGTAATTTAAAACCAACTGATGCTGGAGAAATGGTTATTGTAGATCCTAAAGGAGATACCTATGATTCCATACCATTTAATGGTACAATGAAAACAAGTTTTCATTATTATTTCAAACCCAATACACAAGACACTGGTGGATTAAAAATATGCAACCCAACAGATTTGGTGGGAAAATGGGGATTGGTATTTCAGGGAGTACCATACAAACCACTAATATTTAATGTGACAAACAATTGGATCGAAGGAAGTCAAGCTGAAATTAAGCCAATCCCTAATTGCTAATTTATTTTTCCAAAAAGTTGTGAAAACAAACTCTTTCACCAGTATGGCATGCAGGTCCTGCTGGTTCAACAAGATAAATTATTGCATCAGAATCACAATCAACTAAAATCTCTTTTACTTTTTGTGTGTTTCCTGATTCTTCTCCTTTCATCCACAGTTTGTTTCTTGATCTACTCCAAAACCATGAATTGCCTGTTTTTTGTGTTAGTGCAAGGGATTCTTTGTTTGCGTATGCTAACGTGAGAACCTCCTTTGAGTTTACATCTTGCACTATGACTGGAATAAGGCCGTCTCCTTTGGCAAAATCAATCTCTCCAATTGTTTTTTTCATAAATATTCTTGCCTTCTTTCCTTTCTTAA
>DASSAF010000034.1:0-13108 GCA_035685565.1 Nitrosopumilaceae archaeon
AGTTTTTCATCCATTTTATAAAGAATATCAAACAAACTATGATAAAGTTCCTTTGCACTTCCACCAGGAAGATCAACTCTACCACAATTACCAACAAAAAGTGTATCACCGGAAAAAATTTTTCCATCACCAATAAGGCACATGCTATCCTTTGAATGACCCGGAGTGTGAAAGACCGTCAGCTCCGAATTTCCAAATTTTATTTTATCACCATCTGATACCGTCATATCGTTCTTTAGTGTAGAAGCACTATGTTGTATTATTTTTGCCCCTGTGATTTTTGTCATGTAATCATTACCTATAGTATGATCAAAATGGTGATGTGTATTTACGATGTATTTTACCTTCAGATTATTCTTTTCTATCACTTTTTGGATCTCTTCAAGATCCCATGAAGGATCTAAAACTATGGCAGTATCAGTATCTTCATCCTCTAAAATATAGGTAAAGTTCTGCATATTCCCAACTTGTATTTGATATACTTTCATAGTACACCAACCTCTGCCTCTGGAGGTATACCAATTTTTTCAACCAGAATAGTTCCACACATATCTTTTCTCTTTGGCATTCCTATTTTCATTTTATGAAATGTTATAGTTACATCAGCTTTGACACACTTGTCGTTTGTATTTCCAGTATCTGGATCAAGACCTGATGGAATGTCTATTGCAATCTTGAATGCATTTAGTTTGTTTATAGAATCAATTGCCGATGCATATGGTTCTCTAATTTTCCCAGAAATTCCCGTTCCCAAAATTCCATCAATAACAACATCTGCTTTTAGATCAAGATCACTAATATCAGACGTAATTACCAAATCTATCGAATTCATTTTTTCAAGTATGGCCCAGTTTGTCCTAGCTTCATTGGTTTTTATTTTGTCAGGATTTCCAAGCAATAACACTTTGACATCAGATCCAAAACCAGCCAAATGTCTCGCAACTACTAGAGCATCACCACCATTATTCCCAAGTCCAGCAAAAACAAGGATTTTTTTTGATGAAATGTCTGGAAATTTTTCTGACAAGTATCTTGCAACAGATGCTCCTGCATTTTCCATCATGAAATTTCTTTTAAAGCCCATCTGATGACCGTTTTCCTCTATCTGCATCATTTGTTTGACGGTTATATTCATATGATAACTCAAAAATAATGTCAAATAAGGGCTTTACCAAACGACTTTATCCTAGCTTTTTATCTATTCTTCCATGTCGTTGAAGAATGTTAAATCATCCTTATCTAAAATATCAAAGTCATTAGAAGATGCTCATAGTTCACGTGAATATATCATAAAGAGAACTCGTGAGGTAATTATCTTATGCAGTCAAGCAATAATTTCAGTTCATAAATTAGACATAATAGATGGGAAAGAAAAAGCAACAAAAGCAAAAAAACTACTTGATGAAATAAGAAGAAAATCAAACGCCGAATTGTATCGATATATCATGACATCAGAGCAAGAGCTTGTTGAAGCATTTGCATTTCTTGCAATAGTACAAAAATTAGAAATACCTTCTGCGGAATCCCTTGGAGTAAAAGGAGAATCATACATACTTGGTTTGCTTGATTGTATTGGTGAACTAAAAAGACTAGTTTATGACTCTATAAGAGCAGGAAAATCTAAGGATGCAAGTAAATTCTTTGAAATAATGGAAAATCTCTATCTTTCCTTGTATCCTTTTGCCATCTATGACAAATTGGTAAATGAAACCCGAAGAAAACTTGATGTAAATAGAATACTGATCGAGGATGCAAGAGCAGCGGTAACTGAGGAAATAAGACGTTCTGCACTCATTGATTCAATTAACAAGTTTAGAAAATAAAGATCAGATCTGTTTATTTTAGTGTTGAATAATTATTTCATGTATTTATTATGTAATCAGACTTTGGTGTCATTTAGTGTAGTCAAATTTGATTTGTTTAGAAAAATTTTCAAGTGCGGGAGAAGGGATTTGAACCCTCGAAATCCTAAGATACTAGCCCCTCAAGCTAGCGCCTTTGGCCAGGCTGGGCGACTCCCGCATTATGCAAATACCCATGCATGGTTTTTATAAGCCTTGATTACTTTTTGAAAATATGTTAGTTCCTGTCAGATGTTTTACTTGTGGAAATTTAATAGCTGACAAATTTAGGGATTTTCAAACAAGAGTAAAATCTGGAGAAGATCCAGCAAAAGTTCTCGATTCTTTTGGATTCAAAAGATATTGTTGCAGAGCTATGTTGTTAACATCGGTTGAAACAATTCACCAAGTTATTCCATTCTACGAAGCGATTCGAAGAAGACAGCAAGAAGTGCAATCTGAGTTAGAATAGGATGCCGAAAATTACTTCCATAAAAGGAAGGCTACTCTACAATAGTAGAGGAAGTAAAACAATTGAAGTTGACATTGTATCTGATAAATCACATCTTGGCAGAGTTTGTGCCCCCTCCGGTGCTAGTGTTGGAAAGCATGAGGCAGTAAGTTTTCCTGATAACAATCCAGAAAAAAGCCTAGTTGCCCTTAATTCAAATTTAAAAAAATTCATAGGACTTGATCCTTCTAACTTAAAATCAATTCATGATACAATAAGGAAAATTGATTCATCTACTAGCTATTTGAAAATAGGAGGTTCTGTTGCTTTTGCAGTTACCATCGCTGCTGTAGATTCAGCAGCCAAAGCCCTTGGTATACCATTGTTCAAGTTATTAACAAGGGATACTGACTTGAGGTTTCCTTTTCCACTAGGAAATATTTTAGGTGGTGGTGCACATGCTGGTCCTGGAACTCCAGACATTCAAGAGATTTTAATTTGTGCCAAGGGCTCAAAGACGGTAAATGATGCAATAGAGGTAAACCTTGCAGTACATAAAGAACTAAGAAAAGTTCTTCAAAAAAATGATCCTGGATTTACTAATGGACGTGGTGATGAAGGTGGATGGGCACCTAAACTAGACAATCAAAAGGCACTGGAACTTTCTGCAAAAGCTTGTGAAAATTTAGGATATACTTTAGGAAAAGAGGTTGCGCTTGGTGTAGATTTTGCATCTTCTACTCAATGGAATGAAAAGAAAAAGAAATATGTTTATGATAGAGAAGGTTTTGAAAACACTCCTGATAAGCAAATAGAATTTGTCTCAGAAATAATAAAAAAATACAAACTTGTTTACGCTGAAGATGCAGTTCATGAAGAGGCCTTTGAAGAAATGGCAATTCTGACCTCCAAGTTTCCCAAAGTTTTGATAACTGGTGATGATCTGGTTGTCACAAATACAGAAATTCTCAAAAAAGCAGCAAAATTAAAGGCATGCAATGCTGCAATCTTGAAAGTAAATCAAGCTGGAAGTCTTTATGATGCACTTGAATTTGCAAAGGAATCTCATAAAAACAAGATTAAGCTGATCACATCACATAGATCTGGAGAATCTACAGATTCGCATATAACTCACATAGGAATCGCAACAAAATCAAAGATGCTAAAAGTTGGCATTGTTGGAGGCGAAAGAGTTGCAAAGCTCAATGAATTGCTTCGTATCACAGAGTATGATTTAATACATGGAATGGCAGAGATTTAAAAACACAACATGAGCAAGCAAGAAGAATTTGAGCATATGGAAAAATACGTTCTATCTACTGGTATCAGAGTAGGAACTCAAGTTAAAACAAAATTCATGGTTCCATTTATTACAAAGGCTACTAATGAAGGACTTTACATTATTGATAGTAAGAAAACACTAGCAAGAATTCAAACTGCTGCCAAATTCATAAACAGAGCAGAGATTTCAAGACTGATAGTATGTTCTGGAAGAGAATATGCAACAACACCAATAGAAAAATTCTGTGAGGTAACTGGCGCTACGCCAATGCTTGGAAGATTCATGCCAGGAACTCTGACAAATCCACTATTGCCATATTATATAGAACCACAATTAATTTTCATTTCTGATCCACAAACTGATGAACAAGCTATACTTGAAGCAACAAATGCAGGAATTCCAGTAATCGGTATTTCAAACACAGACAACATAACATCCAAGATTGATCTTATTATTCCAGCAAATAACAGAGGAAGAAAATCTTTAGCTGCAATATATTGGCTTTTGGCAAGAGAGATACTTTTGCAAAAGGGTCAGCTTAAAGCAAATGAATCAATGAAATATGAAATTGATGACTTTGAGACCAAGATTACAGAAGAAGAGCTGGAAGAAGAATCAGAAAAACCTACACAGAGATTCGGCAGAGCTCCGAGGCAATAAAGTAATGCAGGTAAGAACACCAGCTGTTGCTGGCATGTTCTATCCAAAAGAAAAAAATGAATTAAAAACCGTCATACATGATTGTTTTTTGCATCCTTTTGGACCTGGAAAAATCCCTCCAACATCAGACAATGAAAAAATTCTTGGCATCGTATCTCCACATGCAGGTTACATATATTCCGGTCCAGTGGCAACAAATTCTTTTTATTCCATATCGTCACAAAGACCTGAACTTGTCATAATTACCGGTCCAAACCATTATGGAATCGGTTGTAATGTTGCGGTGATGAAGGAAGGCCTGTGGAAAACTCCTCTTGGTGAAGTAGAAGTTGATTCAGAATGTGCTATGGAAATAAACAAAATTTCAAAAGACATCGAATTGGATTTTTTTTCACATACAAGAGATCATAGTTTAGAGGTTCAGATACCAATGCTTCAAGAAATTTATTCTCATAAATTCAAGATACTTCCCATAATTTTGATAAATCAGGACTACCAAACTGCTAAAAAGGTCGGCTCTGCAATAGCAAAGATTGCAAAGATGCGAAAAACAATGATTGTTGGTTCCTCTGATTTTACACATTATGAAGAAAACAACTTTGCCTACAAGCAGGACTCTGCCCTAATCGAGCCAATATTAAATTTAGATTTAGATGAATTTTACAGGGTTTTACAAGAAAAACAAGTTAGCGCATGCGGATATGGAGCGATCGCATCTACCATGATGGCCTGCAAGGAGCTTGGAGCAAAAAAAGGAAGACTACTAAAATATGCTACAAGTGGTGATGTAACAGGCGACAAGAGTTCTGTGGTAGGATATGCATCGATTGTGTTTTCATGAAATCTGTCGCCTCAGCACCTGGAAAGGTAATTTTATTTGGTGAGCATTTTGTTGTGTACGGCATAAAGGCAATACTTTGCTCTATCGATAAGCGAATTACTGTTATATCACAAATAATTGATGGAAAAAAAATCAAGATAAAATCTGATATTGGCGATGTGGAAATAAGTACAGATTCACTGTCAACACCTGATAGTTCCATGACTGTAATGAAACCATTGTTGTATATTGCAAAAAAAGCATTAGAAAAATCAGGAAGAAATGTGGGAATTGAGATAAAAATAGACTCTGAGATTCCTACAGGTATAGGTCTTGGTTCTTCATCTGCCTGTTGTGTTGCAGTTGCGGCATCAGTTATGGGATTATTTGAAAAGTTGCCAAAAGAAGAAGTTTTGAAAATTGCAATAGAGGCTGAACGCACCATATTTGAAAACACATCTGGTGCAGACTGTTCTGTTTGTACTTTTGGCGGATTGATGGAATATGATATGAGGAATGGCTTTAAAAAGATCAATTCAAAAGCTAATTTTGATCTTGTTATAGCAAATTCAAAACAGACACATTTTACTAGCGAGGTTGTTGAAAATGTAAGAAAATTCAGGGAAAATAATGAAGATTTGTTTGCTTCATTTTGTGAACAAGAATCAATCCTAATTCAAAATGCTCTTGTGTCTTTAGAAAAAAACGATTTGGAATCACTTGGCTTGCTAATGTCAAAGAACCAAGATTTACTAGAAAGAATAAACATTTCCACTGAAAAGCTTGCACTTTTAATAAGAGAAGCAAAGAAAACTTCGTTTGGTGCAAAAATAACTGGTGCAGGTGGAGGAGGATGCATAATTGCCCTTGTGGACAAATCTAATCTTGAAAAAACCATATCAAATCTAAAAGTTCATAGCGAATGTTTTTCTGCTAAAATCGATTTTAATGGACTTGTATATACTTAGGAACAAAATTGCAAAAAATACAACTTGTAAAGATTGTTAATGTAGGAAGAGAAAAGGCGTTCAAATCAGGAACTGATTTTGAGAGTTTTACACAAAAGCTACCGCAATATTTCAAACTAATCAAAATACGCTCAGTTCGCGAGTTTACTTCCGTAGTTGAGATTCATGGTAAAATAGCAGGCAGAGAATTTGCGGTCATGACTAAAAATGTGATAAAACAGCCTGAAATTCATGAAACTTTTGTTTTATCTGGAGATGTGAGAGGTAGTCGCTTTACAAAAAAATATGAAAGCGTACCAGAAGGCACTAGAATCACAATAGATATTGATTTGAAATTAAGAGGGCTTCTCAGATTCACCAGTATTTTTTCAGCAAATAAGATTGAAAAGATCATTAATGAATATTTTGACGATTTTACAAAGGCAATAGAAACTTAAAACATCTTTTTGGGTTTATTTTGTTCATACTTGTGCCTAGGAATGAAATTTTGGTTTTCTTGCAGATAGATACTTTTTAAACCGAGAGAATTGCTGAAAAAATATGATTTTGATAAAGCTTGGAGGTTCCATCATAACCAATAAGCAAAAGCCTCTGACTCCAAACATTTTGGCAATAAACAAGATTGCCATTCAATTAAAAAAAATAAGAGAGCCTATAATCATAGTGCATGGCGGAGGATCATTTGGTCACTATTGGTCCGTAAGATATGACATGCACACAAAACCTGCAAAATACAATAAGAATGGCGTATCAGTAGTAAAAAATTCCATGATAGAATTGAACAAGATAATCTTGGATTCGTTTTTAAAAAATAAACTAAATCCTTATTGCTTACCCCCAACTGATTTTATGTTTGGTAATAAAGCTAGCACAAAAAAGGTAAAAGAGATTTCAAGAATTGCCAAAGACGGATTAGTTCCGGTATCATATGGTGATGTATTATGGTATGGTCAAAACAAGTTCTATATTTTATCTGGAGACAGAATTATGGGAATCTTAGCAAAAGTTCTAAAACCAAGGTTGGCAATTTTTGTGTTAAATGTAGATGGAGTATATTCTAACATGAAAACAAAAAAGATACTACATGAAATAAAGGGTCAGAAGGCGGTCATTTCAAAGGTAGGAATGGACGTGACTGGAGGCATGACTCGTAAAATAAAAGAGGCTATTATGATCTCAAAGGGTGGAGTTAACGTGTTTTTGGTAAATGGTAACAAACCTGAGAGAATTGTAAACGCTATAAAAGGTAAAAAATTTGAAGGAACTATATTCAGAGGATAGAAGGACAGACATGGAATATTTGATTCTGGTAGACAGTAATGACAAACCAATAGGAACTGAGGAAAAGGTAAAGTGTCATTTGCCAAATGGTAGGTTACATAGAGCTTTTACAATTCTTTTGTTTAACAGAGAAGGAAAGTTGCTTCTAACACAGCGCAGCATGGATAAGATGCTATGGCCAGGCGACTGGGACGGAACTGTAGCAAGTCACCCAAGACAGTCAGAGACATATGTTTCGTCTGCAGAAAGAAGATTGCCAGAGGAATTGGGAATATCTTGTAAGCTTGATTACTTGTTCAAATTTGAATACCATGTTCCATACAAGGACATTGGTTCTGAAAACGAAGTATGTGGAACTTTGATTGGCATAGTTGACGATCCTACAAAAATAAAATTAGTAAAAGAAGAAATCAACGACATAAAATGGAATACATTGGATGATCTTCTAAATAACATTAAAAAATCACCACAGACCTACTGCCCGTGGATGATTGTCGCATTGTATTTTTTGTCAGAATCCAAAAAAGATATTCTACCACAACATAGTTCAATTTTGAACAAGTGGATTAGAAATGATGTCAAGCAAATTCTTGAAAAACCACTCAAGCATCACTTTCCTGACAACAGATGGGAGCTCAAAAAATAATGTCATTTAATTCCTTATCAAAAAATGCAAAAAAAATAAATTCGTTTCTTCTTTCAAGTCTTCATGGTAATCCAGAGGAGATCTACAAAGCAGCCTCATACCTCATAGAGCATGGCGGAAAGAGATTGCGACCATTCATGGTTATAAAGAGCTGTGAAATTCTTGGTGGCACATTACAACAAGCATTGCCTGCAGCTGCGGCAATAGAAATGGTTCACAATTTCACATTAATTCATGATGATATCATGGATAATGATGAAATGAGACATGGTGTACCCACAACACACACTAAATTTGGAATACCTGTCGGTATCTTGGCTGGAGATGTCTTGTTCTCAAAAGCATTTGAAACCATTTCAGACGATCCCAAGATGCCAAAGGACGTGCGTCTTGGACTAGTTTCCAATCTTGCCAAGGCATGTAGTGAAGTATGTGAAGGTCAGACACTTGATATAATGATGGCTCGATCAAAAAAAATTCCTACAGAAAAACAATACATCAAAATGATAGAAAAAAAGACATCTGCCCTATTTGCCGCTGCGTGTGCCATGGGAGCAATTAGTGCAAATACGAAAAGCGAGGATGTTACAAATCTTTCTTCTTTTGGAATAAATCTAGGCGTTGCATTTCAAATAGTTGATGATTTAATTGGCATAATCGGAGATCCAAAAGTTACAAAAAAACCTGTTGGAAACGATTTGCGTGAAGGTAAAAAATCACTTCCTATACTTCTTGCAATAAACAAAGCAGGCGGCCAGAAAAAGAAAACAATTCTAAATGCATTTGGAAATTCCACCATATCAAAAAAAGAATTGGAAAATGCAGTAAAAATAATATCATCTATGGGAATAGAAAATGCAGTTAGGGAAAAGGCCCTACAGTATTCTAATGCAGCAAAAAAATCCCTATCAAGTTACAAGGGTTCAGCAAAAAACGAGCTCTTGTCTCTTTTAGATTTTGTAGTAGAGAGGAGTCAATAATTGGAAGATGATGTCAAGAAGGCTATCAGGGGAATAGCTTTACAAAATGCTTCAGAACATGAGGGAAAAACTCGCAACGATTCAGTAATATCAAAAATACTTGGTTCAAGACCAGACCTGAGAACCAAGGCAAAGGAAATTATGCCGTTAATTTCAGAGATTGTCTCAGACGTCAACAAGATTTCGTTAGCTGAACAAAAAGCTGAGCTTGAAAGCAATTTTCCAGAACTATTAGTGGTAAAACCAAAACAAGAAAGAGTTGGATTACCACCACTTGAAGGTGCAGAACAAGGAAAAGTAGTAACAAGATTTCCTCCAGAACCAAACGGTTATCCACATATCGGTCATGCAAAAGCTGCTATCATAGATGAAGAATATGCAAAGATGTATGGTGGAAAACTAATACTGCGATTTGATGACACAAATCCTGAAAATGAAAGACTGGAATATTATGCTGCAATAAAAGTTGGGCTTGATTGGCTTGGAGTAAAATATGATCGAATCAAGAATACCTCGGATGACATGGAATTAATATACAAAAAAGGATTGGAAATGATAGAGACGGGCAATGCATATGTTTGTACCTGTGACAAAGAGTCAATAAGCAAGAATCGAAGAGAGATGAAAGCTTGTAAATGCCGCACAGGAGAACATGATCAAAATATCAAAAGATGGTATGACATGTTTAAGAAATACAAACCTGGAGAAGCAATTGTAAGATTCCGCGGTGACATGCAATCTGAAAATACAGTGATGCGTGATCCAGCAATGTTTAGGATAATAGATGAAATTCATCCATTGCTTATCGACAAATATAGAGTCTGGCCAAACTATGACTTTGCAGTTGCCATAGAAGACAGTATAGACGGAGTAACTCATGCATTTAGGACAAAAGAGTATGAGCTTAGAAATGAGCTCTATCATTCTATTTTGGACAAGCTTGGAATGAGAAAGCCAAAGATGCTAGAATTTTCAAGATTAGAGTTTGAAGGCATGCCTGTCTCGAAAAGAATCCTCAAACCGTTGGTTCAAGACGGCAAAGTATCAGGATATGACGATCCAAGACTGCCTACACTTGAGGCAATGCGCAGAAGGGGAATAGTTCCAGAGGCAATCAGAAAATTCGTTCTCTCACTAAGCTTTACAAAATCAGATACGCTTGCTCCATTTGATACATTAGAATCGTTTAACCGAAAAATAATCGATGTAACAAGCATCAGATTGTTTATGGTAACAGAGCCTGTAAAGATCATAATAAAGAATAACAAGCTGACACAAATTGAACTTCCCAATCATCCACAACGAAGCGAGATGGGTAAGAGACATGTGGAAATTGATGGCAATTTTTACATCTCCGGTTCTGATGCAAAGATTCTGAAGGCTGGAGATCAAATTAGATTAATCGAACTTTATAATATAAAAATAACAAAGACAGGATCAGAAATAGAAGCAGAATATTCTGATAATGATTTCAAGGCAGAATTGCCAAAGATTCAATGGATTCCACAAAAAACTGCTACAAAACTAAACATTTTGATACCAAAAACTCTCTTTGTAAATGAAAAATTCAACGAGGATAGTCTTGAAACTCTACAAGCTTATACTGAAAATCACTACTTAGAATTAAATGAAGGCGCAGAAATTCAATTTGTCAGATTCGGTTATTGCAGAAAAGATTCTGCGATGCAAGCAATCTATACTCACAAGTGAAAAAAAATGAAAATTGCAAGATTGTTAACAAACAATATAGAAACATATGGTTTTGTAAATGATAAGAGTGTGATTACAAAAGAAGGAATCACATCTCAAACAGGAATTCCCATACCGCAAAACATCAAGGACTTTCTTTTTGATGGGTGGTATGACGAGGTAAAACCTAAAATTCCAAAATTAAACTTCACACAAAATATTTCAGATGTAAAGTTTCTTGCACCGATACCAAACCCTTCCAAGATTATTTGTCTTGCATTTAACTACAAAGATCATGCCAAGGAACAAAATCTCATACCGCCTGACGAGCCTGCAATAATAATAAAACCAAGATCTACACTCAATGGAGCTACTTCTGAAATAGTTTGTCCCTCATTTGTTTCAAAGCTTGATTATGAGATAGAGCTGGCATTAATCATAGGAAAAGATTGCAAAAATATCACAGAAGAACAAGCCAAGAGTGCAATTTTTGGGTACATGATTCTAAACGACGCTTCTGCTCGCGACATTCAGGCAAAGGATAAACAATTTACTCGTGCAAAAGGATTTGATACCTTTGCTCCATGTGGTCCATGGATTACCACTGCAGATGAGGTACTCAATCCTCAAAATCTGAAAATGGTAACAAAGATAAACGGCATTGTAAGACAAAATTCCTCAACTTCAAACATGTTTTTGGGAGTTTATTCCATTGTTTCCATGCTAAGCAAAGTTATGACTTTAGAAAAAGGTGACATCATATCCACTGGAACACCAGCAGGTGTGATGTTAAACAAACCAGATGCAGTGTTTTTGAAAGACGGCGACAAGATAGAAATGGAAATTGACGGCCTTGGAAAACTTGAAAACACTGTAAAATTTGTTTAGAGTTCTCTAAGATACAAAAAACATTAATTGAGTTAAAAATTCAAAACCAGTATGGGAAAAATAATCGTAGGCAAAGCAGCTGACATTCCAGCTGGCAAGATGCAGAAAGTTACTGCAGACGGAAAAGAGATACTTGTAGTAAATGTAGATGGTAGTTTTTACGCCATGGATGATACCTGTACACATGCTGGTGCAAGTCTTTCAGAAGGTACTTTGGAAGGTTCCATTTTGACATGTGGTTGGCATGGGGCAAAGTTTGATTGTAAAGCAGGCAAACTTCACGCATTTCCAGCAAAAATAAAAGATTTGAATTCATACAAGGTAGTAGTAGAATCTGAAAATGTGTTCTTAGAGCTCTAAGTGCAAACTTTATAAAATCAACTCAATTAGGTAGCGCAGATGTACAATGGTCGACAAAGCTCAAAACACAGAAACACTAAACGCGGCCATTACTACGCTTGAAGACATTGTTTCAAATCCTTCTACTCCAAAAAATATCAAAAAAAGCATAAGCGAGTTGATTATTGAGCTTAAAAAACAAGAACATGCCGTTGCTGTAAGAGCCTCAAATGCCATTAGCACACTAGATGAAATAACACAAGATCCTAACATGCCATCCTATGTACGGGTAACACTATGGCAAGCTGTTTCTGCACTTGAGAGAATAAGGGAATAAATTTAGTAAAATAACTCGGTTACTTGTGAAAATAGAAGATTATCTAGCATCTCTTCCGCAATCAATCATCTCAGGTCAGGATGTGCAGCTTCCAGATAATGCTTTTAGAGAGATATTTCGATTTGTTCAATTAAACAAAGATGATGTGTTTTATCATCTTGGATGCGGAAATGGAAAGGGAATAGCAATTGCCTTGGAAGAGTTTGGCATTAAAAAGGCAGTAGGAATAGACAATGATAAAGAAAAAATTTCTTTTGCAGAAAAATTGCTAGAAGAAAAGAAAATTTCAAATGGAATTTCACAGTGCGAGGATATTTTAGAATCAGATATCAGCGATGCTACTGTAATTCTTTTTTGGTTTTCAGATCAAAACATAATTGAGAAAATGATACCAAAATTTTCCAGTCTAAAAGAAGGGTGCAGGATAATAACGATTTGGGGACCGCTTCCAGGTATTCTGCCAGACAGGGTAGATTTTCCTTACATTTTGAATATGGTTCCTTTTAAAAAAGCATCCAGTCTGCAAGAGCAGCTTCTTTCTGTATTTGGAACAGACTGTATAGATTTTGTGGTTGCATGGGAATTTGCTGAAAGATATACACGGGCAGTAGGTTCACCAGAAGCCGGTAACGATCGCTTTCTTACCATACTACAGTCCCTTGTCATATGGATTAATGCAAAAAATCTTGGAGTTGCGTGCGGGCATGAAATACCCGTACCCATAAAAAACTACATCAGTCTGCTACGGACGTACTTTAACATAGATGTAGAATATTTGTTAAATGAAGACTAGATGAACAAATAATCAGTCAAGCTTTTATCTGGAATTGACGTATAGATAATGTTGGACGAGCGAATAAACATCAACGTGTCTGCAATTGATTATGATAACACCAGCAAGGCAATAATTTCTACTCTGAGCAATC
>DASSAF010000035.1:0-7454 GCA_035685565.1 Nitrosopumilaceae archaeon
TAAGATCTCTTGGAAGGCTTCCTCCAATCTCATATAGTCGTGGTGTCATGGCTTCAAAATGATTTCTATCCTCTATCCTAGCATCTTCAACGATTTCTTTAATGCCTTCACCGTCTAGTCCCGTACAATGCATCCGCAGTATTGTATAATAGTAATATGTTGCAAATTCTGAGCCTACGCCAGCCACAATAAGTTTTCTTAGTTTCTCCAGGTTTATGCCGTTTTTTTCCAGAACCTCAATTCCAGCAAGCTTTCCTACCTTGTCTTTGATTTTATTTGACATTTAGCTGCACATCTGTTTTTGATGGTATTTCTGACATTGTTAGTTTTTTGTGGATCTAGCAATTAAGCCGCGCTTACATTTGTGTCCGGTTCATATACAGGTTTATCAGTAACATAGACAGATCTGTCGGTATTATGTACAGATCTGTAAGTAATATTGACACATCTGTCACTCTGGTGAAAAGCAGGTCAAGATTACATCAATGAAATTGTTTTGGGCGTGTATTTTTTTTGTATCTATTTTTGCAATTCTTGTTAGCAATCACGCATATGCAACAAATGGTTTTGAACAAACAAATTGGAGATTATCACACAATCCTTTGATATGCTCTTTTGAACCAACTCCTTCCAAAATTGATACCATGAAAAAACAGACTTTATTAAATGAAGATAAATATTCAATAATTGATTGGAATCAAAAATTAAATGCAGGTTTAGGTAAGCATCCAGTTTGGATTTTAACACATAAAGTAATACCGATTTCAGAACAATATGATTCCAAGTTTTATTCTAACTGTGATGTTATAATCAGATACATTACCTCGTATTCAGAAGATGCCGCGCATTATGATTTATACAAAGGCGGTGTAACCACTTTTGATTACACCACAAACAAGGCTTACATTAAAATATTTTTTTCAGATATGAACCAATATGAATTGGGTAATTCAATAAGACACGAGATTGGCCATGCCATGGGATTAGGACACTATGATGTTACACCAGATGAACAATTAAGGATTGATACTGGTTCAGAAGATCTTCCATCAATTATGTACCCTAATATTACTGTCAGTAATTATTACAGCATAAATCCTGTTGATGTAAATGAGGTAAAAAGAATTTATGGACTTGACGGATTTCATCTAGCAAACAATGTTACAGTTAATTCTACAATTCCTCTATGGATAAAAAATGATGCAATAGATTGTTGTAGTACTAACAGAGGGCCTTATATTGTGGACTCTGTTTTGTTACGTGACATGACTATAACTGGTTTAATACAATCTAAAACTTCAGTCTTTCAGGATGGAGTTGATTCCAACCATTCATTGAGATACCAGTTTGTTGATCATTTTAAAGATTACATAACAGAAGGCTGGGTTAACGGAACAATGACTGACAAACAATTTGTGTCTAGAATGCAGGATTTATTAAATCATGGGCAGTTAATCAAGTGATTTCTTATTTAATGATATAATTTTCTACACACCAGCTAGTACAGCATAACGATATCCAAGCCTTTCCATTGTTTGTATTGCATTCAATTCTTGCTGTGCTTTGGCTTGGTTTATTTCATCAACATTTTGTCTATTCAAATGATTTCCTGTATATGAGGTGTCCTTCCCCATCCATGTATCTGATGCTTTCACCAATTGTTCTACGTCCTCTCTTACCATGTTGCCGTTAATATCATAAATAATTAGTGCAACATAAGCATCTTTTGTATCAAAGAACCACAGTACATGACCAGTATTTGGTTGAGTCCATACCTGGCTTGTTGTAGAGATGTGAGCAAATAGAACTGGTTTCTTGAATCCTGCGCTTTCAACTGCATTGTCTGCATCTTTTAGATTTGAAAATACTTGGATCCAGTCTGGTTTTTGCATTGGTATTGGTGGCTTTGGTACATCGCCTAACACTATAGCACCATCAACATTCGCATCAGTCTGTCTTAGCTGATTATCCCAAACTCTGATTATCATATTACTGTCGGACATTTGCTTTACTGGTGTAAATGTAAATGTGGTTGTCATACCATATGCAATAAAGGTATTATTTGCTGAAACGTTTGTTACAAATCCATTTGGATCATGTACTTGAACCCCATCATTTTTGTCAATACTTATCCATGTATCTGCATTTCCTGTCTTGGTATCTTTTGCACCAAAGTTCATGAAAATCATCACATGCTGCCAGAATGGCGAACCTCTTGTGAGACCTTGCTTGATTGAAATTGTTGCTGGCTTGCCAAGTGGCAATACCTGTTGTGGTACGGAGGTGTGGAATTTTGAAACATCAAATACATGGCCATTAATTTTGAGTCCGTCATTGAATGTTTGACCTTGAACTCCACCAAGAGATGGATGATACCCTGATGGTGTTGGTGATTCACTCATATGGAATTGTAGTGGAACGATTGGTGCAGCAACTACATTAATCGTGTAGGTTGTAGATTGTGATCCTACATGAATAGTCAGGACTTGACCAGTTACAGGAGCTGAGCTGTCAAAGCCTGTCACACTGTCAGGTGTTACAACGCTTGTAGAAGCATCACTGAATGTTCCAGTAACCACCAAGCCAGTAGTATTCAATGTGTTACCAACAGTGTAAATAAGCTTGGTTGCTGGTGTTGTGATTGCTATGCTGGATAATGTTACAATTGGAACTGTAATTGTATCAGCAGCTGTAGAAACTATTCCTTCAATTGCCAAGGCTCTGCCGGTTATACTTACATTACTGCCTATTGTAATACCCGAATTATCAATATCAGTTCCTACGAAGACACTGTTTGCTCCAAGTGTTGTTGCAACTGGTGTCCAAAATACATTGGAAGCATCTGCCCCACCTGATAGTGTGACATGTGAGCTAGCAACTGTATTTAGTGCACCAGTAGACCTGAAGACGTAAGTTCCAGCACC
This sequence comes from Nitrosopumilaceae archaeon, assembly GCA_035685565.1. Lineage (GTDB taxonomy): Archaea > Thermoproteota > Nitrososphaeria > Nitrososphaerales > Nitrosopumilaceae > TA-20. The sequence goes on from DASSAF010000035.1 coordinate 2,925, forward strand.
GCTAAGAATAATTCCACCTGTTCCTACAGACTGAGCACCTATAACACAATAAACTCCTGGTGTTAGTGGTTGTGTTAATAGACTTAGATCAATTGCAGAACCAAATGTGAAATTGCATGCTAGTGCATTTAAGGCAGCCAAGGCAGTGCCCTGATCTGTTCCTGCTTGTGAATATACAGAGTCAGCTACGTGAGTACTGCCAGAAATAGTAGGTACCATTGCTGGTGCTGTAGTATATCCAAGATCTCCGGTAATAGAAGTTCCTGGTGATGTGTTTGTATATGTATTAGCTAGAATACCGAAAGTGCTAGCTGTTCCTAGGTTTGGCGCACTTGTTGCAAAAGCATGATTTTGTACCATGCTTAAAGCTGAAAGTATCAACACAGATATTACAAAATAGCTTTTAATGTTATTTCATGTCATTGTTAGTTTATTGCCGGTAAACCAATTAAGCAGTGGCATGTGTGTGTCTGTTTCACTTACAAGTTTGTCAGCATTATGGACTAATTTGTCAGCTAATATTTGAAAAAAAAAGTGAATCTAAATGCGGATAAGAAAAGGTTTTGGTTAGGTGAGATTGAAAGTATCGATCTCGAATTATAAATGAATCTATACCCTCTGTCTATGAATATAAAACAGATCATTATAAAAAAAATGCAAACCAAGTTATCGCATATGATTTTACATCAATTCCAAAAATAATATGATTTCCTGTCAAAACTCCGATCACCGTTATAACGAAACACCTAACTACGACAGATATTAAGAAACATATCGTAATGTTACTGTTTTTTCTTTCACTTTTTGTAAGGTCATAAATGGATGTTTTCCATTAAAAAAATGAGCCGATCTTTTACAGAGAGAAAATGAGACGTAAGTTTGACAGAACCGCGCTAGATCATTCTATATAGTAGTATCCCGTACATATAGCAGTGTTCAGTACATATAGTAGGTGCAATAGCAGTGAGTTTGAAACCAATCGACATTATTAAGAAAAAAAAATTAGCGCCTAACTTTGAACCAAGCATGAAAACCTTATCACGTATACTGAAAACCATGATAGACAATGGCCCAGAGGCAAAGACCAGTTTATCAGTTGATACCAATCTAAATTATACCAGACTTGCAAAGCATATTGTATGGCTAGAGAAAAAAGGTCTTGTTGAATCAACAATTGATAAAACTAAGATTAACGTTGGTTTGACTGCAAATGGCAGGATATTTGCCTCAACGATTTTAAAGTAGTAGTGTCATTCATTCTCTTAACTTTTTGAATCTTTTGTTGTATTTCTCTTGATACTCTATGATTAATCCGTGATTAGTTTCATCATCGTATGTTGTTTCTTGACGTTTGGATTCCTGTTGTAATTTACCTTCGATTTCTTTTCTTATTTTAGTTACTTGTAATACCGCATCTTTTTTTGCCTTTTCTTCATTTTTTCCTTTTACAATTAAAGATCTATTCTGAAAACGATTGATTGTCTTAATTCTAATTTTTCTAGTAATTTCTTCTCCCAGATCAAAATGCCCTTGTTCATGTTTTAGAAGTAATGCGCCACTTTTCTCACTAAGGTTTTTCAGTACCCAAGATAAATCAGGGATAAAAACTGCGTGGAGCTGCATATCTCTAATTTTAAATTTGAATTTGTCTCCAATCTTAATATGCTCAATAATGGGCTTTGATTCAAATCCTATTGCTGAGCTAGCTGACGCTTTAGCTTTCAGACTGGGGTTTTTTTTGAAATCAATCCATTTTAAGATTTGTGTCTTATTCCAAATAATTACCGGAAGTTGTGTATTTGTAGATATGTCGCTGATGAAAATTTGCATGCATTTATCATTCATTAGATTATTGCTGGCATAGCTATTAACTCACGCTTACATCTGAGTTAGTTTTATGGACTATTCTGTCGGTGTACCGATTAAAATCAATTGTGTATGACTGGGGGCAGATACCTCCGTTCATTCCAAACTATTGTTTCAATAAAACAAAGTTATTTCATTCTTTTCTTTACAATTTGACACCTACTGATAAAATATCTTTTCATCAAAACTTGGTATTTTTATAAGCAAAGTCTTTCTGCCAAGCACCGGATCCATCTTGATATTGGATTACAAAGTAACACTTTTCATTTTTACAAAGTTTGTTTCCTGATTCTGGATTTACTATTACAAGGTTGTGCCTATTTTCTTTAACCGAACCAGGGCACTCTTGGTTTGAAACTATCCAGTTCTTTCCAATTTTTGTACTAAACTGCATTATTAGTTTGGTCATAAAACTCAAAATCTCCTACTAGTAATGCTATTTCCCATGGTTCTACTTTCACTGTTAGTTTATTGCGGATATAGCTATTAAGCCGCGCTTACATCTGTGTCCGGTTCATATACAGATTTGTCAGTATTGTTGATCGATATATTATTTGAAACTTGAAAATATGTCAATAAAACTTACAAATGTGTAAGCACTTCTTATTAATTTGAGTAGCACTAATAGTGTATAGTAGAGTAGTGTGAGTTTGCACATCTTTGATGCTTGGTAGATCAAAGAAAGACTGGATTGACTACCCAGCTCTCATAAAAGTTATTGTCTATACTAGAAACATTAGGAAAAAATCAATTTCTATACTTTATTTTGCAACAAGAAAGATTAACCAAATCAACTGCCTTACAGGACTCAAACCAATCAAATAACCAAATTTTGATAAAGATTAGATTATTACATCTGGGCAAAGTTACTTTGATAATGTACAAATTACTAATACAGTCAATATCGAGTCTACTAAAAAGCAAGTACAGTAAAGGAAATCGATTACATCTGAGATCCGTTTTGGGCGCGCTAAAACAAGCAGCCCCCCTCTTTTTATCAGATTCTTCAAATATAGAACCACAACAAATTAGCTTTAGAAACATAGAACCAGAAGACCAGATTCCTCGAATACTTGATGAGTTTATTGATGACTTTGAGTGTTCTCTTGCAGTTAACTCTAGTGCAAAAAACTACTCCCTATTTTCTATAACATCGCTAAAGATAATCAAAACACTCGATGAGGGCAATAAAAGAGGTCTTGTCGCAATGCATGTGATAAACAGATTGGAAAAAATGTTTCTAAAATATCCGTTTAAACATGGCAAGCAAGCAACGTGGGACCCACTTGGAACGGTCTTTGCCATAATAGAAATTATACTAGAATCAGAGAAAAATCTGGGCATTGCGTACAAGTTTGATAAAACTATACTTGATCAGTTTGCACAGTTTATGCAGAGATATTATTTGAAATTTGATGACTCGATAGGAAAAATACTTGATGATATTGAGGAGATGCCAAAGTCTAGGCTGACAGTTACCTTGGGCCAAGATTATAGAGTCATATTGGAGAAGATTTTCCAGTATGGCATTACATCTTTACCACACGAGATTAAAATAAAAAAAGCAAAGGAACTTTTGGAGAAAATTATTAATCAAAAAGAAGATTCTGAGGTACTCAAACTGTATAATGTTCTCAAACTTGCATATGTGGACAAAGATATTAGATTTGAGATTGCTTCTTTTGCAAGATCAATAAATAAAACTGAAAAGAGATTTACAAACACCATTCTTGATGAAATATCACACATATAACAAATCAGTAAAAAATTTCAGCATTCAGGATTATCATTGTTGGTATAATTGAAAAGTGTAGAGTTTTCAATTTGGTCAGACTGCATATACAATATTATTAAAAAAAGAGGGGAGTTTAGTCTTTGTCGGACTTTGCGTCTTTATCATGGTTGCCTTTATCATGTTCGCCCTTACCATGTTCGCCTTTATCATGTTCGCCTTTATCATGTTCGTCGTTATCATTATCGCCTCTTCCACCATTACCAGTAACTACTGTAATGTTGTTGGTGTCCAATGTAACTGCGCCACCTAATGCAAGCAATCTACCGTCTACCGTTGCGTTGGTAGTTGCAGTGATTGATGTGAAAGCAACTACGGTTCCTTTAAGAACAGAGTCAGTTCCAAGAGTTGCGGAACTTCCTACCGCCCAAAAGACGTTTGAAGCTGAAGCCCCATTGGTTAGGACTACATTACTTGCGCCTGGACCTGCTGCTGTGACGAGTGTACTTCCTATTTTGAAGATGTAGACTCCGTTGCCACTAAGCGTTAGTGTTCCAGTTATAGCAGCTGATGATGGGAAACAATAGACTCCTGGTGAGAGCGTTTGTCCACCTATGTCTGCTACGGATGGTTCAATAGTTGTGCATGTTGCGGCATTTAGATCAGTGAATGCAGTTGCTGCATCTGCTTCGGCTTGAGCTGCAACTGGACCACCTGGATATACTGTTCCTGTTACCGTACATGGAGTAGCACCTAGTACTATCGCAGTACCTGGACTTACTCCAACATTACCAGTAATTGCACCTGCTCCGGTGCATGTGATCGTTGAGCCAGCCAAGACAGCAAAGCTGTCAGCTGTTCTAAGATTTGGCGTACTTGTTGCAAAAGCGTAATTTCCTGCAATGCTTGAAGCTGAAATTATCAGCACAGAC
>DASSAF010000036.1:0-7139 GCA_035685565.1 Nitrosopumilaceae archaeon
TACATAACTCCTCTCCATTCTCTTGAATTTTGTAAGGTCTACAATCTCATTAAACTGATCAAAATTGACAACATTTTTCTTTAATCTAGCTGTAGTGCCTGATCTTCTGAGTTCATGTAATATTTTCATGGACGCAAAAGCATTTGCAAAAAGAACTGAGAGCGGATATAGAATAAGCTTATACCCCATCTTATGTAGCATTTTAGAAGAAACTAGAGGTGTTGCACCCCCTTCTATCATATTTGCAACTAGAGGAGCTTTAATCGCTCTTCCTATTTTTTTCATCTCTTCAATAGATTTTGGGGCTTCTATGAAAATTGCATCAGCTCCTATTTTTTTATACTCAAGTCCTCGTTCAATTGCAGCATCCAATCCTTCTGGTGCCCTTGCATCGGTTCTTGCAACTATGATGAAGTCCTTACTTTTTCTTGCATCTAACGCAGCCTGTAATTTCTGAGAATATTCCTCTTTTGGAATGACTTCTTTTCCCGACATATGCCCACATCTTTTTGGCCATTTTTGATCTTCAAGAAAAATTCCTGCTGCTCCTACTGATTCTAATTCTGTTACTAACTTCCATACGCTAAGCGGATTTCCATAGCCTGTGTCTGCATCCACAATCACCGGAACAGATACCGCCCTACAAATTCTTCGCGCATTCTCTGTTGTTTCAGATGCTCCAATAAATCCATAATCTGGTAGCCCAAGTAACGTCGCAGATGTTCCATAACCTGTTTGAAACATGGCTTCAAAACCTGCCTTTTGAGCAATTTTTGCTCCTATTGCATCATAGACACCTGGAACCACAAGTGGTTTTGAATTATCAAAAAGTAATTTTCTAATATTTGGCAATCGTTGATATTGATATTTACAATTATTTATGGCTTAACTGACTTTGATTTCCTTACCGCGCCTTTTGTCTGCGATTTCTATTTTTTGAAGTTCAGATTCTAGAAACTTCTTGTATTTTCCAGTTTCTTCTTTTGTCATATTGGATATATTGGAACTAAGCGAATTTCCTATGCTTGTTACACGTTCTAAAAGGTCCATGGCTACAAATTTGCCTACACTACCTATTCTGAACATGACATCCATTTGGTTTTTTACAATTTTGTTTAGTGTTTCAAGGTCATCCACAACTAATCTGCCCTTTTTGGTTATCTGGTATTTCCCATCTTTTGTCTCCTCAATTAAATTCTCATCTAAAAGCCTGCCAAGTAGAGGATAAATTAGACCTGGTGAAGGCTTCCATCTCCCACCGCTCTGTGTTATTGCGTTGTCTATAATCTCTTTACCAGTACTTGGGTTTTTTTTCAGTACCTCAAGTATGAAATATCTGGAGAATCCTCTTGGGACTGAACTGCCAACTCGTTGCATCCATTGTGAGATCATCACTAGTGATATCACTAGTGATATATATTAATGATTTGAAATAAAGTTCTGCTGCAAACTCAACTGATTCTTCTTCGTGCTGCGGGTCGGCTGATGGTGTAAAGTCATTGTTTTTCATGAAAAATAGGCAGAATTTAAGTTTCAGGGTTAAAGGAGGTGATAAATACGACAGAGGATAAAGATCCTAAACCTATGGCAACGAAGAAAAATCAGCCATTTTCGCAGCAGAACTTGAAATAAAATTGCACGAATTCTTCACAAGACATATTTATCTAATTTGAAAAGGAAGATGTCTAAACATGGTTGATACGATAGAACATGATCTGCTAATTGTTGGTTCTGGTCTGGCAGGTCTAAGAGCTGCAATTCAAGCTGCAAAAACTAGCTCAAATATCAAGATTGCAGTAATTTCAAAATTACAAGTAATGCGTTCACATTCTGTTTCTGCAGAAGGTGGAACAGCTGCGGTACTTTTTCCAGAAGAAGGAGATAGTATAGAATCACACGTTTATGATACTGTAAAAGGAAGTGATTTTCTTGGTGATCAAGACGTAATTGAAAAACTAGTCAATGAAATGCCTTCTGAGGTATATCAACTTGAACATTGGGGGATGCCTTGGTCAAGAAGAGAAGATGGAAAAATCGGCCAAAGAAATTTTGGAGGTTATAGTTATCCACGCGCAACATTTGCTCAGGATAAAGTAGGGTTTTATGAAATGCAAACTCTGTATGATACATGTCAGAAATTTGACAATATTGAATTTTACAATGAATGGTTTACTACATCAATAATACATGATGGTCAAAAGTTTTGTGGCATTACTGCAATCGAACTTTCTTCTGGAACATTTTATACCATAAAGGGTAAAGCGCTAATTATAGCAACAGGTGGTGCTGGAAGACTTTATAGTTATTCTACATATGGACTCTCTTCTACTCCTGACGGTCTTGATATGGCGTATAGATCTGGCATGGCATTAAAAGACATGGAATTTGTTCAATTTCATCCTACAGGAATTTTGCCATCAGGAATTCTCATTACTGAAGGTGCGCGTGGTGAAGGAGGATATCTTCTCAATAAAGATGGAGATAGATTTATGAAAAAATATGCACCTAGCAAGTTGGAGCTTGCATCGCGAGATGTAGTATCTCGTGCTATGATGACAGAAATAAATGAAGGCCGTGGTTTTAAGCACGAAACAGGTGTGGATTGTTTAAAGCTTGACCTACGACATCTTGGTAATGAACTGATAATAAAAAAATTACCAGCAATCAGAGAGATATCACTAAAGTTTTCAGGTATAGATCCAGCTAAGGAGCCTATCGATGTAAGGCCTGTATCTCATTACATGATGGGTGGTATTCATACCAACATAGATGGTGCAACAGAAATTCAAGGAATCTGGGCTGCAGGTGAAGCTGCATGTAATAGTGTACATGGTGCAAATAGACTGGGAGCAAATTCTACAGCTGAATGTCTTGTATGGGGAAAAATAACTGGTGAGCTTGCAGCAAAATATGTTCTAGAAGCTAAATCTCCACAATTTCCATTACACCTTGTATCTTCAGAAGAAAAAAGGATCTATGATGGAATATTTCGCGGTAGTGGTAGTGTAAATCCATACGAAGTAAGACAAGATCTAACTGATATGATGAATGAAAAAGCATATGTCTTTAGAAACGAAAGTGATTTGGTAGATGGCCTGAAAAAACTACGTGAACTAAAACAAAAAACATGGAAACATGTAGACGATAAGGCTAAAGAATATAACACAAACTTTTCAAACGTTATGGAACTAGATTCCATGTTTCGTGTTGCCGAAGTTATTCTTGTTGGAGCAATTGCAAGAAAAGAATCACGAGGTGCGCATGCAAGAATCGATTATCCTGATAGAGATGACAAGAACTTTTTGCATCATACACTAGTATATTATGATACAAAAGAACCCATTATCAAAAAACATCCTGTCACTATTACTAAATACCAGCCAGTGGAGAGAAAATACTGATGGCAGAAAGAATATCAAATCGAGAAGGTTTGAGAGGAATGGCAAACCCAACTCGATATGGATTAGAGCGAGTTGCATATTGGTTACAGCGACTAAGTGGATTAGGATTACTAGCATATTTGATAGGGCACATTTATGAAACAAGTTCCATAGTCAACGGCAAAGTTGCATGGGATAAGATGTTGGAATTAACCCAAACTACACAAGGACACCTTCTACTTACTTTGGTAATTGGAATGTGTGTGTTTCACACTGCCAATGGAATTAGGGTGATGTTGGGACATGGTGGAATTGGAGTCGGAAAGCCAGGTCAACCTGAATACCCATATGATAAATCACAAAGATCTGCTATGGGCAGCTTGAATTACAAACAAAGACTTTGCATCTGGGTTTCAATTGCACTTGCAGCTCTTGCAATGATGTATGGCATGGCAGTTTTATTTGGTGATTAAAATGCGTGAAAGCATAATAATGAAAATACATTATGGAACTGCTCTTGGTGCAGTAGCACTAGTAGCAATACATATATTATTTCGAATGACACAGAACTTTTCAGAATCTCTACAATACCAAAACGTAATTGCAAATTATCATTTACTTCCTTATGCTTTAATGCTTGAAGTAGTATTGATTTTGCTTTCAGTTCATGGATTTAATGGATTACGTGTGATACTTTTGGAACTAAAACAAGGTATCATATATGAAAAAATGATTAACTATGGTTCTATTGGTGCAATGGCAGCACTTATTGCATATGGTTCAAGAACTATATTGATGGCAGGAATGGGAATGTCATAAAATGACTGTTGAAACAATTTCAAAACCACCTGAAGGTTATGTACCTATCTCATCTGATTTTATAATACTTAGAATATCTAGATTTAATTCAAAGACTGATTCAGCTCCAACATTTGCAGAGTTTAAGGTTCCTGTTCAAAAATGGACTACGGTCTTAGAAGCAATCCTATTTGTAAAACAAAACCTAGATCATTCTGTTGCAGTACGATATTCTTGTAGACAAGCTTCATGCGGTTCTTGTGGGATGCAAATTAATGGCAAGCCTTCACTAGCTTGTTACACGAAAATCTCTGAATTAAACTCAAATGTAATAACTGTAGAACCAATGCATAATTTTCCAATAATTCGAGATTTGGCAGTTGATTTTAAACAGATGTTTGCAACTCATAAAAAAATGAAACCATACATAGTGAGGGAAGATTCAGAATTAACCCCCGGAACAAAAGAATTTTTGCAAACTCCAGAAGATGTAGAAAAATATCTTCAATTTTCTTACTGTATAAAATGTGGATTATGTAATTCATCATGTCCAACTATGGCTACTGATACCTCTTTTATTGGACCGCAAGGTCTTGCACAGGCTTATCGATACGTGGCAGATAACCGCGATGATGGTAAAAAAGAGCGACTCAAAATAATCGATCAATCACACGGAATTTGGAGATGCCACTTTGCAGGTTCTTGTAGCCATGTTTGTCCAAAAGGCGTTGATCCAGCAATGGCAATACAACTTTTGAGAGGATACATCTTAGGATTTAGAAAGTAAATCTAAGGCTTTTTCGGATTTGGACTGGCGTTTACTTGGTTGTTTATTGCCTCTGCCATGAAATGATTGGAGACATTTAACTTTACATCATCAACTCCATCAATTTTCAGCAAATAATCATGAATGTCTTGTGCTATTTTAAAACCAAAAATAGCTGGGCAAAAAGGACTAGTCAAATGTACATCTAACTTAACTGAAGAACCGTTAATGTCAACGTTGTCTATAAGTTCAAGTTCCATGATAGAAACATTGATCTCAGGATCCACAATTTTTGTTAGTTCATCGAAAATCATTCTTCTTAATCCTTGAGTTTCTTGCGTCACAACAAAAAACCGTCTATGCTATATATAACCATTCTAATTCCTAAATTGATGTATAGAGCTAGTAGACTAGACGGTAAACTAGATGAAAACACTCTAAATTTTCTCTCATCTATTTCTGAAGATAAAGAAATTGCAATTTATGATATCTTGGGTAGTCAAGCTCACACCCTGATGCTTTTTGAAAATAAAATTATTACAAAAAATGAGGCTTCAAAAATTTTATTAGCACTTGAAAAATTAAAAAAAGAAAATTTTTCAACAAAATCAGAATCTGAAGATATTCACGAGTTAATCGAATACCTAGTAATAAAAAAAGCTGGAATAAACACTGGTGGAAAAATGCACACTGCACGTTCTCGAAATGATCAGATCTCACTTGACATTCGTATGAAAATACGTGATGACATCAATGTTTTATGTTCTTGTCTTCTAGGTGCGATAGATACTCTTGTTTCACTGGCAGAAAAAAATCAAAATACTGTAATGCCTCTTTATACGCATCTACAACAGGCTCAGATTGGTTCATTTTCACATGTTTTACTTGCATATGTTGATTCCTTGTTCAGAGATCTAGATAGATTGTATGTTACTTATGGTAGAGTAAATGAATCGCCATTGGGGGCTGGACCTATTGGTGGAACAAGTTTACGCATTGATAGACAAAGTACTGCCAAAATGCTTGGGTTCAAAGGTTTAATAGAAAATTCTATTGATGCAACTGGATCTCGTGATTTTGTTGCAGAATATGTTGGACAAATATCAATTCTTATGACAAACTTGAGCAGAATGGCTGAAGATCTAATTATTTGGTCCACTTCAGAATTTTCATTTATTGAACTTTCAGACAAATTTGCATCTACATCAAGTGTGATGCCACAAAAAAAGAATCCAGACATACTGGAGCTTATTAGAGGAAAGACGGCCCAGGTAATTGGATATCAAATGGCAATACTTTCAAATTTGAAGGGTCTTCCATCAGGATATAACAGAGATCTACAACAAATCAAAGTCTCAATATGGCCTGCTTCTAACATTGCAATATCTTCACTTTTAATGATTAATGCAATATTCAAAACAATGAAAATAAACGATCAGAAAATGAAAAAGGCCATAGATTCTGGTTATTCTATTGCACTGGATATAGCAGAACATCTTGTAAAGAGAGGAATACCATTTAGAACTGCTCATAAGATAGTCGGACAACTAGTACAGAAAGCTTCAAACTCAAAAAAACCGCTTTTAGCACTTTCTGTTCAAGAAATAAAGAACTTGATAAAGGAAGACGTAATCAAAATTAATGATCTATACAAAATAATTCATTCTAGTACTATCACTTCTTCTCTCACTCTGAGAATATCTCAAGGCTCATCAGGTAGATCAGAACAAAAACGCATGATTTCAGACAGGAAAAAGAAAATTCAGGCATATCATATAGGACTCAATAAAAGGACAAATGAAACCAAGCTCGCATTTGAAAATCTTGTTAAGAAGATAAAAATTATAACAAAATGATTCTGTCGATCTGATGGGTGTTTTCTTTGGTTGTTGAAGTTTAGTTGGTTATCAGTTTTAGAATCGAGTTTATGAGGGGGGTTATGAAGGCATTTCCTAAGCTTGTACAAGAAACCATCTAAACCCTTAGCGATTAAAATAGAGTCTCCTTGTTTGTCATGACCTACCTCATAATAATAATCGATCATAATCTCTTTGATACCTTTCAAATTAGGAGTGCAAATATGCAATTGAAATTCTTCATCAATTAATGATTTTTGGCATCTCACACATCCGACTATATTGCTCATATCATGTATCCTTTAATGGAAAGTACTTGGCAACCTTCTGGTTAAGTTC
>DASSAF010000037.1:0-6089 GCA_035685565.1 Nitrosopumilaceae archaeon
TAATCAAACTGCTACGAAATACCGTGCCTGTCAGACCGTCTGATAGTCTCCCACTGGTGACTGTATGAGATGACGAGTCTTTGTTTATCCATAATACTGTATGTCCAGCAGTGATCATCTCACTATAAGGCTGAAAACAAGAGGAATTTGATGCACATTCTTGACTTCCAGAGGAACCAGGAGCAATGACAACAAGGGGAGTAGATTTTGCCACAGAATGTAAATCAGTTATTGCCTGCAAAAGTGATTGATCAAAATATATTTTTTTTTCGGGATAACATGAGAGCATTTTGCCGTTGTTGTCAATGTCATAAAAACGCCAATTGAAACAAGTTACATCACGTTCAAATTTTGTATTATCAAACTTCCAGTCAAAACCATTTTGAATGCCATCATTTGGGTAACCGTGTCCCCTTACTAATGTAATCGTATTATTATCATAGTTTGCCTTTACCTCCGCAAACAACGTGTTGGGGTAAAGATAGATAACATGTGGATGTTGTGTTATGGCATTAAATTCATTTCTAGTAACATACTCGTTATGAAGCAAAATCACTTTGTCGTATTTTTTTAATATCTGTGGGTTTTTATCAATATCGACATCCGTAATATGAGAAAAATTTTGATTTAAGAGCACAGAATTTGATGCCCCGCCTGAAACAAATGATCCTGTATAATAAAAGGGAATATGAACTGTCAAACATTTGGAGTCGCATTTCTCTGTATAGTAGTAATAAAATCCATTATCACTATAGGCTGCCTGAGTAAAAATTGGTTGAACAAATACAATATTTTGATTAGGCAGAATCTGAAGATGATTTATGAATGTGAAATTGTCAGTCGCTGTTACTGCAGCTGCAAAGTTCGTAGAATCTAATGACCATGCTAATAAAACAAGAATTAAACTAAATATGAACATCAGGACTATTCGAAAACTGGAGAATTGGTTGGATTTTTGTATTATTTCTTGAGCAATACTTGAATTAACTTTCATTTTATGTGCAAAAGTATTATTTTATTAATTTGTCATTATACGTCGATTAACTTTGTCTTATTAGCTAAGATTGTAAATGACAATTGCATGACTGATTCATAATTTTTGAATCTACGATTTCAGATGTTTGTAAGACCTCATACTGATTTACATTTCTGCTCGTCCTGTCATACCTATTTCAATTCTTTTTCAGATCACTCTAGAGTATGTATAATGCATGCATTTTATATCAGCAAATCTTTGTCCAATGTTGTTTCTTAAGATACCACAACTTCCTCCTGTCACAATTGTTCTGATGCTTGTAAATGGTGTTGTACTTGCATATGGCATGATAACAGGAACACAAAACCAAATAATCTTGCAATATGGCTTTGTTCCAAATTATCTTTTTTATGGAAATCATCCTTTCGCGGACAACGTAACAAGACTTTTTTCCTCGATGTTTCTTCATGCCGGAGTTGCTCACATCGCATTCAATCTTTTTGCTTTAGCATATCTTGGCGGGTTTGCAGAGAGGTCAATTGGCAAAATAAGATATTTGGGGGTCTACATTGCTGCAGGAATTGCAGGAGCATTACTTTATGGCGCATTGTATATTCTTGTAGTGGGAAATGGTTCTAGCGTATTGATAGGTGCGTCAGGTGCAATCTCAGGTGTCATGGGAATAACTGCGGCACTTGGCAACATACGAGGATATTACTGGTTTGCAATACAGGTACTGTACGCCTTTATTGGTTCTGTTGTTTCCATTCCAATCGCATTTACAGCGCATATAGGTGGATTCATTGCAGGATTGTTGTTAACAAGATTACTAATTGTTGTGGAAAAGAAAAGAAGAGGTTACTAATTTGAATTATTTGTGACTGGGAGCAAGTAATCAAAACCGCCAAAAGACAACCAAATCTTCAGAAAATATATTATTTCAATCAACGGTATCATGAAAAATAACAAAAGTTAAGAGTTTTGTTGCCAACTCCAATAATCTTACTATTGTTTTTTGTAAAATTGTTTTAAAAAAAGTTGAACAAATCAGAGAACTTTTTCACGCCTGTATCTATTCTTAATGTATCTGGTATGAAATTGCCCGTGTGATGATACTGATTTTACCAAATCTTCGTAGATCTTTTTTGGTACGCTAAAGTACTGATAGATTCCACCATGATGAAATTCTATTTCTAATATTTGTGTAGATTCATCATAGCCTACTGATCTCAGATCACTTGACTTGATTCGTATTCTTTCCATACTTGCTCAAATTTCATGGAGCTATCTTTCAAAATTAACTACTGGAATCCAACGGTCGCGCTAAATTCTTTGGATTTTTGTTGAATTTGCTGACTATGTATTGTACTTTATCATCGCCTTCCGGTAAGGGATTGGCACATCGCCCACATTTTGGCAAAGTAACTATTGCATCATAATCAATCTCTCCTATGAATCTGTCACACTTGGAACAGCGGATTGATTTTTGATCATAAATATTCATTACACCATGTAATAGTGTCTGTCTCTAATAAACTGGCTTAATGCGGCATTTACCATTGTGAAAAACCCAGTCAATTTTATAGGTATTCAGTTTCAACATAACAAGTGTCTGAAGAAAATAATACCGATAAAAATGAAAAAGATACAGAGTATTTAGACGAAAGTTATGATGATGAAACCAAAACAGACCAAGTAGAGGAAGATTAGTTAATTTTTCATGTCTTGATTTTCAAGAAAACCTATTTAATTGTAATTACTAATAATTTCATGAGTTCTGATCATTTTTGGCGGAAAAATACTTGCTCTGATTGTAAACGAATGAAATGTCAAAAAGGGTGTAATTGTGATTGTCATTGGGATCGGGATAGATAAATTTAGGTTTACAAGGCTTGCAATGTCTAATAATGATTTTAAACATTGTATAGCATAAAACAAAGATTCTACATGGTTTTTATTTTGTACCCATGGGGGATATCTAGGTTCAATCTGATTTGAACCTGTGATTCATAAATCATAATTTTAGTTTAGCAATACTGTGATTTTTTATTTGTAGAGAAAACTGTCATCGAAAAACTAAGATAATACATCAAGTTTGATTTTTAGGATCTAGGCAAGTTTCCATATTTGTCAAACTTGGATTGTACATCCTTACTTGCATTGCCATACTTTACATTTAGGTCATTGTTTACTTTGGAAATCTCACTTCTAGAGGTGGTGGCATTTTTAATGAATGCATTTCTTGCCTGGTCATAACTGCCTCCGTTTTGAAGAACTTGGTTCTTGGCAAAAAGTCCCTCATTTGTTTTTTGTTCCGTAAAGTTAAACTGGCCCCAGAAAATGGTCTGAACTGTTTGATTTACTTGAGAAACAAATTCAGCATATGCATTTCTTGGTGTAAACGGATTAAGTTGTGCAAACCAGTTTCCAAGATCAAACTGTAGTTGCTGATCGGCAAGTGCTCGTTGACTTTGTTGAAATTTCTTTTCTTCTTCAATTTGTTTTATCTTTGCATCTTGTTCTGCCTGTTGCTTTTTTGCAATCTCAACATTTTTGAGAATTCTAGATGCGATAGGATCTTGGCTTGAGATGTTCCCAGATATAGTTTTGGAATTGTATTGTTGAGATTGTGAAACAGGTACACCGTAGACAAAAAATGTTGTGCTGGCAAGCCCGGTTCCATAACCGACTTTTTGTGCCTTGACATTTACTAGATATTGTGCAGGGTTAACATGATTTTCATACTGGTATCTGAATTTACCATCATTATCTGTAAAAATTCCAAAGGTTCCATAGGAAGTACTGATACTGACTTGGGCATTTTCAATTGGTCTGCTTGCTTGGTCTGTTACGGTTCCCGTCAATACTGGAATCTCGTTTGATTCAAGAGGGCTTTTTTCTGGTTTTATTGTAACTACCAAACCTCCAATAGGCACGATTGCAGATGCAGTATGGATGAGTAAAACCGATGAGAGCATTATTGCTAAAAAGAGGCTTGTTTTCATTTTATTTTGTTTTGATTTGAAATTATAATTAATGGTATCAATTGTTTTGATCAATTAATGTACAAAATTTAGAGTTAAAGCAAAAACCTGAGCACATCTTGTTTGAGTCAAAATGCCCTCCAAAGGGTGGGTCATATTTGGTCAGTCAAGCTTGTTTTGAAAATGTTTCATCTGATCTTGAATCAATCATTAAATGCAACTGCGCCGTATACAATGTTGTTACAAAATGTTTCCTGTAATGGATTGATTGTTCAAAATATCTTTTTGGTGATATCATGGACAAGGTAAAATTTTTTGCAATCTTTCTTCCCGTATTGATTGGACTGGCATTTTTATTTCGAATACTGGTACCTTTAGTAATTGCAACAGTTGCAATTGGTATCATTACGATGGTTTTGTTTGGCAAGAAAAATAATAATGGGTTTTTTAGAAAATTTCAATCAAAAGAACCAACTAAATTTGTCTGTCTAGAATGCGGCTATTATCATAATGAAAATACATGCCCAAAATGTGGCTCTAAAATAAAAAAATATTACACCAAGCCATAGGAATGAAAAGAGATATCAGTTAAGGTGTGTTCTTGATTTACAATGTCTGACGAGAAAAAGAAGATAAAAACAACACAAGAGGACTATGACAAGGCTTTAGCTTCAGAAGACCCAACTAAAATTACAAAAGAGGAACAGGAAAGACTGACTCGTGAAGCAGTAAAGAAATTCAAATCATTGTCCTGATTTCATGGATTATAAAAATGTCATACCAGAGTAGTTTTGTTTGTAGGTATAATTGGCATCTCAGATGCGAAGCCTATGTGTAACACTGTTTTTTAAAATATTATCTCTGCTTTTTCCCAACAGTAATTGAACAACATTTGCATTGAATCAATTAGTGATTTGGAATTGGTCCAAACTGCGGAGCTGTCATTTGCATGATAAGATGCATTTTTTGTGAAAAGAAGTGCTTCAGAAGAATCCTTAAGTATAAAACAACTGGTATCAGATTTTCCGTTTGGCAATACTTTGATGAGAGATTTATCTGCATCCTCGATAAAGTTTGGAATCTTTTGTGCAGGACAAATTACGAACCTTGCCTTCAGAGTTGAATGATCTAGAATTTCAAAAAAGTCTGCATGATAAAACCTGGCAATGTCCTTTTCTGTACCTAACATTAAGAATTCTTTTTGACTATCACGAATCATGGATGTTATTTTGATATTTATTGAAGTGCTACCTTGCAACACTTGCAATTTTTCTTTCTGGTCGTCATTTACTTCTGTAAAAAATGATGGTACTTCATTCCATAGTTCTATAGCTCTTTTCCTTTGTTTTGAAAGGGAATTGATCTTTTCGCGTTCCATGTTGAGTATGGCAGTTAACGTTTTCTCTATTGGTATTGCAGTGTACCTTGCAGGCGAGATGAATTCTGTTGTAACAATTCCTTTATTTTGTAAAGTGTTAATGAGATGATACGTCTCGGTTCTTGGAATTCGTAATGCCTTGGAGATTTCTGGGGCTGTTTTTGACCCAAATTTGCCTAAGAATATGAAAATCTTTGATTGATTAGAACTCAATCCAAATTCAGCAAGTGCCTCCCTTAGTCTGTCTGCAGCAATCCTATTTTGGTAAGAGGTAGACCCGGGCTCGGAATCAAATATAGTAACATGATCTTTCTCCACGTACGTATTTTCAGATTTTAAGATATCATTCATCATGTACTTTTACCTCTACTAATTGTGCAAGTCTTGCATTTAGCATGCGAAAACTATCAAGCTTTGTCCAATCCATTTCCTCATGATGTCTTCTACTTAGCTCATCAACAAAATTTTGCATAAGAACAATTGGATCTTGATAATCATCAGTAGAGTTAAGATGAGAATATTGCGTTTTTTGAGATAATACGTCAGAACCACTTTTTATTCTCAGAGATTTCAGTAACCCAAATCCAACTTTATCATTTCTAGCAATCATAAACATAGAGAGAAATCCAGTCGCAAATAAAATAACAGTGGCTGCAAAAGAAAATCTTGTGAGTTGAAGATTTATTGGAATAATTACCGTAAGCACAAAAACCAACAATGCAGAATGATATAGTATATAATTTTCATTCTG
>DASSAF010000038.1:0-8351 GCA_035685565.1 Nitrosopumilaceae archaeon
CGGCTTTTTCATTAAGAAAACCGCGGGGTTTTTAGCTCAATTCTGCACGTGGATACGAACCGAGCACTTTGAGAAATAACGTATTTTGTTTTATCTTTTCAAGCATATCTAGAATATGAGGATCGTCTTGGTTACCCTCAAAATCAACATAGAAATTGTATTCCCAAGGTGTAGATTTTGTAGGTCTAGATTCTATTTTTGTTAGATTTATTTTATTTGCATTAAATTTTTCAAGGATGCTATAAAGTGATCCAGGAACATGCTTTATTGAAAAAATTATTGAAGTTTTATCACTTGCCGTCTTTTCTGGCTTTTTATTTGCAAGAACTAGAAATCGTGTATAGTTATTTGTATTGTCTTCTATTCCCTCTTTTATCACAGGAACTTTGTAGATCTCAGAGGCGATCTTACTTGCAATACAGGACAAGTTATCTTTTTTTAATTCAAGTAAAATTTTAACACTCCCCGCAGTATCATATGTAGGAATTGCTTTTAGTTTGTGTTCTTGGATAAATTTTCTACATTGTCCAAGAGCTTGGGGGTGTGAATAAACGGTATCGATCTTTTCCAAATCATCAAACCCTATAAGACAATGTTTTATTCTGTAATAGATCTCGCCTATTACATTCAACTTGGTTGATAAAAGAAGATCATAACTTTCACCTATGCTGCCCTCAGTTGAATTTTCAATTGGAAGTATTGCATAATCAGATTTGCCTTTTTCTGTTGATTCTAAAACTTCGTAAAAGGTTGGATATGGTATTGTCTGAATGCCATTTTTGAAAAAATGAATCGCCGCTGCTTCACTATAGGCTCCTCTTTCTCCTTGAAACGCAACTTGAAGCATTGTTTTTACTTGGAACCGAGTTTTATAAAATCGCTGTTTCCAAACTTGCTTGAAATCTTTCGCTCTTCAATATATCCACAATCTACACATTTTATATTTCCACCAATTGTAACTACCTTGCCTGCACACTTGTTACACTGTGTAAACAATACGCCAAGTTCTGGTTCACTGATTGTAGCATGGATTGCTCCATTTAGATGACTTATGATCTTTACCATGACAATATCACTAACTCTTGCTACGATTCTCTTTTTTGCACCCTTTGCTTGGCAAATGCATTCAAGTCCAGAGTGGGTTGGTTTTCCATTAATGTAAAGTATGGCTACTGCAAACATGTTATTCATAAGGGCAGACACATTCCCAATTACTAAATCGTTAACCTGTGGAACTGCTGGCGTCTTTATCTGATTAATTTTTGCAATTCGATTTATTTTATCAAAATCACTAGTACCAATCACAACTGATCTTATAGTATGACCATCATCAAACGTGTTAATACCCGTTTCAAATTCTTCAATAATTGCAATCTTATCGCCTGGCAGACTTGGCTTTTGAGACAATGTCTAAATTTTGAAATTTGGTGATTATAATTGTTTATGAGTACAAATAGACTGAAAATCAAACTAACGACATAATTTCATCTAATTATCTAATAATTTAGAACTCTGGTAATTAAAATAATAAAATCTACCTAAAAACATGGTTTTCCTATCATGTGGACATTCTTTCAGGAGGATGTGAAGATAACAATTGTCCTATAATTTAATAAAATTTGTTCAGGAAGAGATAGATTCAGGTATAGGTGAGATTAGAAGGTTACAATTTATTTTAGATTCACTCATAGAAGATAAACCTCTCTATCTATGTGATCAAAAATACCTTGAAGAACGAATTTCAAAACAGACTAAAAAAATGGCCATCTTAAAAAATGAAACAGAAAGTATATTCAAAAACAATAAAAATCAAAACATCGTAATGATGGCAAATCCTCGAGATTATAATACTAAATCAAGACCAGAACAACAAACTACATTATTTTTAAATAAATTTGAAATGATGGCTCAACCAGATATACAAATAACTATATTAGAAGTAAGAAAAAAATTGGAAAATATACTGGAACGGATTGAAAGACTTGAAAGAAACTTCCACAAAGAATCAAAATTTGAACTAATAACGCCCGAAGTTGAACAAACTACCTTATCAAATGAATTACATGATTTTATAGAGATGCAGAAGCTGAATAATAATATTAAATTTTCTGGAGAAAATAAAAATAAACAAAAAATGAATAAGAGTCTTCTTACCGTTGTTAAAGTATTATTAGTAATGACAATTGTAACAATTGTTCCTGCAATTTTAACTCTATGGTTTTTCGGTACCTTGGAAGGAAAGTTGACATGGCAAAATCATGAAATAGCCTACAGTGATGTTACTGAAATACTACATTTGTTTGTATTTGCACTTGTTCTTGTTTTTGTGGCTTGGCCGGCACTTGGAATAGTCTACATGACAACTAATAAGAAAAGAAAAATCAATCGCACGTTATGAAATTATAATTGCCATTCAGTTGGTCTATAATTGTTTATAGCCAATGTGGAATTTGCAAAAATCCGTCTATACTTTCATTTTTTAAGAGTTTTAAAAGGGCATTTGCTTGTGGCGTTGAAAGCACTGGTTTTTGGAAATGATTATCTATTGATATTCTAGGACATGCAACTTGGATGAACGCATCAATTCCCTTCAGATTTCCGAGCTTGTCATCCGTAATATCAGTAAGGGCAAAGAGTTGTACTTTCTTTCCAGCTTTTTCAAGCTCTTTTTTGAATTTTAGGGCAGTTACTTTTGAAAACTGGCCTTCCTTTAGACCAATAACAATTCCAAAGGTTTCTGCTTCCATTGCTTTGTATACAGAAAGAATTGCTTTCTTTTGCAATTTTTCAGAAAATTCCGTCACTTCTCTTATTTCTTCAAAATATGGATCAAGAATGAAAGTTGGTTTACCTGTAGAAAGGGCTATCCCGGCAGCATGAAAAGAGCTTTGACCCAAAAATACATTTGCATCTACGCTGTTTTTTGTTTGTGATGTTGGATAAAACTCACATCCAAAAACCTGTCCATCATTTAATTGTCCCTTTCCATCTCCAATTTTAACTATGATTCCCCCCTCCTCGAGAATTTTTTTTACTTTCTCAATCTCTAAAAGATGTTGACTATCTGTAACAAGCGAAACTGTTTTTCCTTTAAGCTCAACAACACATTTTCTTGCAACCTTTTCAAAAGAAATGTTATCATAAGCATCTATGAGAACAACACTTTCCCCAAAATTAGTTGAATTTATTGTATGACCTATGTGAAATAGTATTTCTGCCCCAAGAACTTTGGCCCCATTAGTGTTCATATCACATGTTCCAAAACAAGTGTCTGCAAGGACATACGCTGGTACATCAAACTTTTCCATTATTTTTGATGCAGTTTCTTGAATTTTTGGTAATAATCCATCTGGACCATTCAAAGCTACTGAAACCGGTCTTCGTTTTTCTATTTCATCAAAAATTCTTTTTTCATCAATTACTATCATTTACTACAAACCTCATCATTTTTAATTTAAATCAACCGAAGTTACACAATATTTAATATAACATGAACTAAACACCAAAGACATGGCTATTGCGTTTGTTCTAATAAATGCAGAATTAGGAGCAGAAAATGAACTTGTAAATCAATTAAAGGCCATTGAAAATGTAAAGTACGTTTACGTTCTTTATGGTGCATATGATTTGGTAGTAAAGATTGAAGCTCCAAATAGCGAGATACTTAAAAAAACCATCTCAAATAACATAAGACAACTCAAAAATGTACGTTCCACACTTACGATGACAGTTATTGATGAAAACTGATTCCACACTTCACATAGGTTTTGATGACACAGATTCAAGAAAGGGTATGTGTACTACATTTCTTGCATACAAGATTGTTGAATATCTCAAAAAAGAACGAGTCAAGTTTCTAGATTATCCGTATTTAATTAGATTTAATCCAAATATACCTTGGAAGACACGTGGAAATGGAGCTGTAGCGTTAAAGATTAAAACCGATAAACCAGAATCTATTAAAAAAAATGTCATTGAGTATATTAGAAAATATTCTGCAATAAAGGATGGGGCAAACCCCGGTCTTGTTTTTTATCAAAATGAAAAAATTCCTCTTCACTTTGCTGAATTTGGACATAGAGCATTATGTAGTTTAATTAATAGAAATAATGCAAAAGAATTTGTTTCAAAAAATGGATTAGAATCATTTCACCTTGGTAATGGTCAAGGCTTAGTTGGTGCTATAGGTGCAATAGGGTATGCTTTTGATGATTATACTTTTGAATTAATTAGTTATAGAAATAAATCAAATTTTGGAAAGAAAAGGGAAATTTTCAAACAAAGTGTAAAGAAAATGCAGGACTTGACATACCCGCATACATTTAACAGCTTTGACGAAGAAAAAAATAGAATTCTAATTGCTCCTCATGGACCAGACCCAGTTTTTTTTGGTATTCGAGGTGAAGACATCAACTCTGTAATTTATGGTAAATCACTAGTATACTCTCCTGAAAAATTTGATGGTTATATGGTGTTTAGAACAAATCAAGGTACAGGGGCTCATCTAAAAAATGAACTTGATGTTCATAATTTGAAACCATTTTTATCTGGTTATGTTACTGGGAAGGTTTCTGATGAACCTAAAGTGGAGATAGGTGGACATGTGATTTTTTCCATAATAAAAGATGATCAAAAAATCAAATGTGCAGTTTACAAACCAACAAGATTGGCTAAAATCGCTTCAAAGCTGATCAAAGGAGATTTGATAAAAGTTGGCGGCGGAGTACGAAAAGCAACTAAAATTCATCAAAGAATTCTAAATGTAGAGTTTCTTGAAGTTTTGGGGCTGGAAAAAAACATGAAAGTAGTTAATCCTTTTTGTCATACCTGTAGTAAAAGTACAAAATCCAAGGGTAAAAACCAAGGCTTTGAATGTGTAAAATGCAAAAAAACATTCTCAAACAAAACGCTTGAAGAAATTCCAAGAGAAATTGAACGCAGACTATACGTACCTACTCTTTCGGCACATAGACATTTGACTAGACCAATGCAAAGAATTGGAAAATTAAACAATAAAATCGAATTTGATAACTCAAGAAAATGGTTTCATGTCTCAAAATCTGGGCAAGCAGTAAATCAAAAACTTGAAATTAAAATCAACACTAGAAAACTAAAACATTTAGCTTAACCAAATTCTTTATAATTTGTGAAGAAAATAGCGGGGAGTAGATTTGAACTACTGATTTGCGGGTTTCTCATCAGTTTGATTATGAGCCCGCCGGGATGACTTTGCCCAAGTAGTCTGGCTTCCCCACCCCGCTAACTAAAAAGATGCCTGAGGGTGATATATACGCTTTATCTAATTTTAGAAATAATTAATAGGATTTGTAAAGTGTCACACTTGTGGATAAAAAAATTAGGATAATAGGAATTATTGCAGCAATCGCAGCTTCCATAATAATTTTAACATCCCCATCTAATTCTGTTGTAATACCAAAACCAACTGCTAGCTCAATTGGAACAGATGCAGTACAAATTGTTGCGACAAACTTGCAAAAACCTTGGTCTTTAGATTTTATAAATGACAAAATTTTCTTTACTGAAAAGATAGGTCGAATAAGAATCATAGATGGAGGTGTTTTAGTAGCAGAACCAGTTGCAGACCTGAAAGTCGCAGATGTTACTGACGGAGGCTTACTTGGGCTTGTACTACATCCAAATTTTGCAAAAAACCATTTTCTCTATGTGTTTTACACATATCAGGAAGGAGATAAGCTTTGGAATAAGGTTCTCAAGATAACTGTATTAAATAACAAGATCTCTGACGCTCAGGTTATTTTGGATAAAATTCCCGGTGCTGAATTTGATGATGGAGGAGTTATAAAATTTGGTCCTGATAAAAAATTGTACATAGGTACAGGTGACGCAACAAATGATACTGCATCTGAAGATCTAAAATCACTTGCTGGAAAAATTTTAAGACTAAATGATGATGGTTCCATACCCTCAGATAACCCAATAGCAGGATCTCCAGTTTTTTCGTACGGACATAGGGATCCACAAGGTCTGACATGGGATAATTATGGTAACCTATACGAAACAGAACAGGGACCTACCAAAAATGATGAAATTAATCTTATAAAATCTGGGCAAAACTATGGCTGGCCAGCACAGGAATGTTCAGGATCTAAAAAATATGTAGATGCCTTGGTTTGTTATAACCCAAGCTTAGAACCAGGAGGAATAGTGTATTATTCTTCTGGCAAACTTGATCTTGGAAATAGCCTAATAATGTCTACATTAAGGGGAACAAACCTATACCAGTTAACAATAGGAAATGGAACAATTACATCACAAAAAATCATATTGGATGGATTGGGAAGAATCCGTGATGTCAATATGGGACCTGATGGTTATCTTTACATTCTTACAGGAAACACAGATGGAAGAGGATTTCCAGACAAGACAGATGATAAACTATTGAGGATAGTAAAATAATTGGCAGATTCATCAATCCCCAAATTTCATGAAAAAAGTAGAGAAGAACGGATAAAAAAAATAGCATCATTTGCCGGTCTATCAAAGGAAGACATTGCGATCTTGAAAAATGAAGGTGGAATCTCCTTTAATGATGCAAATAATATGGTTGAAAATGCTATAGGTACAGTATCATTTCCACTTGGAATAGCAACCAACTTTCGGATAAATGGCAAAGACTATCTCATTCCAATGGTAATAGAAGAATCATCTGTTATAGCGGCTGCCTCAAGAGCTGCAAAGATAGCAAAAAAACAAGGAGGATTTACTATGAAGGCAGATAATTCCTACAGCATTGGACAAATCCAAGTGGTAGATGTTAAAGTAAAATCGGCAATGTCTAAAGTTATGAATTCTAAAAAAGAAATCATAAAACTTGCTAATTCAAAAAGCAAAACACTTTCCAAAATGGGAAAGGGTGCAAAACAAGTTACTTGTAAAAAAGTAAATACTGATTTCGGACCGATGTTGATTGTTGAGCTCCTAATAGATGTTGGAGATGCAATGGGGGCTAATATCACAAACACGATGTGTGAAGGTGTGGCTCCTTTGATTGAAAAATTAACTGGGGGACGAGTAATTCTTAGAATACTTTCAAATTATTCTACAAAAAGGCTAGTACGAGGTACCGCTATCTTTGATAAAGAAGAACTTGGAGGCAAGGAAATTGTTGACAAAATAATACTGGCATATCAATTTGCAGCAAATGATCCATATCGTGCTGTCACTCACAATAAAGGAATCATGAATGGAATAATTGCAGTTGCCAATGCTACAGGTCAAGACACAAGAGCTATAGAAGCAGCCGCACATGCGTATGCATCAAGAACAGGAAGATATGGATCACTTACGGAGTGGGAAAAAAGCAAAAATGGAAACTTGATTGGTAGAATAGAATTGCCAATGTCTGTTGGCATAGTAGGAGGAATTGTAAACATTCATCCTAAGATTAAGGTATGTACAAAAATTCTTGGAACAAAATCTGCAAAAGAACTTGCATGTGTCATTGGTGCAGTTGGACTTGCACAGAACTTGAGTGCAATACGTGCGCTTGCATCTGAAGGAATACAGAAAGGACACATGAGACTTCATGCAAGAAATATTGCGGCAAGTGCAGGTGCTACTTTAGATAAGATAAACAAGGTAACTAGACAAATGATAAAAGAAGGAAACATCTCAGTACATAGAGCTAAAGAAATACTCAAAGAACTTTAGCGACCAAGATATATATCTAAAAACCCTGCAAAGACTACATTGAACTCTGTTAAATTTGCAATTCCTAAAGGTAGTATTGAGGAAGCTACTTTTAAGATTCTAGAACAGTCCTGGACAAAGGTAAGACGTAGAGACCGTACATATAGAGTGGTGTTAGATGATCCTCAAATTACAGTAAAGATGCTAAGACCGCAAGAGATTCCAAATCTTGTCTTTGACGGATTATACGATGTAGGGATAACAGGAAAAGATTGGGTTAAAGAAACAAACGCTGACGTACAAACTCTTTTGGATCTAGAATATGGTAAAATAAAATTGGTCATTGCAATCCCAGACTCTTATAATTTCAAATCACTTGACGAAATGATCTTATCATATGCAAAAAAGAAAAAAATTCTTAGGATTTCCTCAGAATATCTTACAACTGCAGCAAAATTCATAAAGCAATCTAAAAGCTACAAAAAACTTTACGGCTCAAAAGAACCACTTATCATAACTCCTTGGATGCGAATTGGTACAAACAAAAATGTTCAGATCTTTCTTTCTTTTGGTGCCACAGAAGCCAAGCCTCCAGAGGACGTAGATGCAATTATGGATGTAACTGAAACTGGTACCACATTAACTCAAAATCAATTAAAAATAATTGATACTGTAATGGA
>DASSAF010000039.1:0-3185 GCA_035685565.1 Nitrosopumilaceae archaeon
CGCCGAATGAATTTAGTCAGTTTAAATCAATATAAATAATTTAATCATCATTTTTATATTTTACTCAAATTTAAATTCTACCATGCAGGCAATAGCCTTCTGTCCAGGTCATATTACAGGTTTTTTCAAAGCTGAGATAGATGAGAGAAGGCCAGAGCTTCAAGGTTCTATCGGAGCGGGATTTTGCATAAAAGAGGGGGTTACTACACGTATCAATGTTTCAAATTCTGAAAAACCTAGTTTTAAAATTAAAGTTACAGGATATCAATCAGATAACACCCAAGTCTCTGAATTTGTAATTGGTGAATTTTTTAATCTTGTAAAAGAAAATTACTTTGTAGATGTAGAGCATCAAATCGAAATTCCAGTTGGTTATGGACTTGGTTCAAGTGGTGCTGTTGCACTAAGCTTGGCATTTGCATTAAACAAAGCATTACAAACAAATCTTTCTAGGACCCAAATTGGGCAGATAGCACACAAGGCAGAAATTTTTTGTAAAACTGGTCTTGGAACTGTTTTATCTTCATATCATGGAGGTTTTGAGATTAGAACGATACCAGGTGCACCCGGTATTGGATCACTGAGAAAAATTCACATAGATTCTTCAGCAATGGTGATTTGTTTTTCCCCCATTTCAACTAAAAAATTCATCAAAAATGATCTTTCAAAAATAAATGGCCTTGGTGGAAAGATGGTAGACAAGTTAATTAAATCAAGAGATTATCAGGAATTTTTAGACATGTCTTTAGAATTTGCAAAATATGTTAATGTGATTACACCAAAGATGTATACCGTAATTAAAGATCTTCAAAAAAATGGTTTCAAGTGTGGTGTTGCAATGTTTGGAGAAACTGTTTTTACTTTAATTCCCAAATCAAAAGAAGAACAAGTGGTTAAAATTTTTAAAAAATATGATGATGGTATTATGATCAAATCAAGCATTGATACTAGCGGGGCAAGAGTTTCCTAGTGTTAATTCCAAAATCACACCCTCGAGCTGCATCTTTACATATTAGAGAAAAACTTGTTTCAGGATACAAGTCCGGTTTGGTAGTTGAAGAAGGGCTCTTAGCACATGGAAGAGGCGAAATGTTTGACTATCTCATAGGGGAAAAGACCTCAAAATATGCGCTACGAGCCATAAAAGCTGCATCTGAGGCGCTCATTTTGGCAAAATCTCCCGTCATATCAGTAAATGGGAACTTTGTGGCTCTATGTCCAAAAGAGATTGTTCGGCTTGCAAAGATAGTTGATGCAAAAATCGAGGTAAATTTGTTCTATGGAACACAAGAAAGAAAGAAAAACATTGCAAAGGTGCTTAAAAAAAATGGTGCAAAGGAGATCTTGGGACTAGATCCCAAACATTCCAGAACAATTCCAAAGCTAGACAGTGCAAGAAGAATTGTTGATGAGCGCGGAATATTTTCTGCAGATGTTGTTTTGGTACCACTTGAAGACGGGGATAGGACAATTGCGCTAAAAAAATTTGGAAAAAAAGTAATCACGTTTGATCTAAACCCTCTATCCAGAACTGCACAAACAGCTGATATCACAATTGTAGATAATGTGATTCGCGGAATGAAAATTCTAATTGATTATTCCAAAAAAAACATAAAGAAAAAATATCTTTCAAAATCAAAGTTTCATAACAAGAAAAACCTGTTACAATCAATCAGTCTAGTGAAAAAAAATCTTTGGAGAATGTCTCATGCCTAAATCTGTAAGAGATATTATATCAATGAAAAATTCTAAGAAAATAACAGTTCTTACTGCGTATGATTATACCACAGCTCAGCTTTGTGACAAGGCAGGCATTGACATCTTGCTTGTTGGGGACAGTGGTGGAATGGTTATGCTAGGATATGAAAATACGATTCCAGTAACAATGGAGCAGATGTGTTTTTTTACAGAAGCTGTTGCAAGAGGAAGACAAAATGCAATGCTTGTTGCTGATTTGCCATTCATGTCATATCAGGCAAGTAAATCCCAAGCAATAGAAAATTCTGGCAGACTAGTAAAAGCGGGAGCAGATGCAGTCAAACTAGAAGGCGGTGTTGAAGTAAAAGACACCGTCAGAGCAATAGTCGAAGTCGGTATTCCTGTAATGGGTCATATTGGATTTCAGCCTCAAACTACCACTCTGCAGGAAGGCTACAAGGTTCAGGCAAAGACTAGAGATGCTGCAATGAAACTAATCGAGGCTGCAAAAACACTCGAAGAAGCTGGAGTATTTAGCATAGCTCTGGAAATGGTAACAAAAGAAGTATCAAGGATTATCTCAAATTCTATAAAAATTCCAACAATAGGAATAGGATCTGGACCAGATTGCGATGGTCAGGTACTTGTATTTCATGATGTACTCGGATTGTATGAAAAAATAAAACCAAAGTTTGCTAAAAGATATCTTGAGCTTTCTGGCGAAATTGTAAAGGCTGTTACATCTTACAAAA
Organism: Nitrosopumilaceae archaeon; assembly: GCA_035685565.1. GTDB lineage: Archaea > Thermoproteota > Nitrososphaeria > Nitrososphaerales > Nitrosopumilaceae > TA-20. Next base: position 2,451 of record DASSAF010000039.1, read on the forward strand.
ATGATGTAGTTTCTGGCAAGTTTCCAGCTAGTGAACACTCTTTTTCTATGGATAAATCAGAGCTTGAAAGGTTGAAAAAAGAAATTGAGTAAGCATCCGTCACTAGATATTGTAGGTTCTGAAGGTACAGAGTTTGCTGGGAAAAAAATTGTTTTGTGTATATCAGGAAGTGTTGCTTCATACAAGGCAATTGAATTGGCAAGATTACTTATGCGACATGGTGCAGATGTCATCTGTGTTGCAAGCAAGGCTGCAACAAATCTAATCAAACCAAGCTATTTCAAATGGGCGACCGGAAATGAAGTGATTACACAACTTACAGGTGATCTTGAACACATCAAGGTTGCAAACTACAAACAATCTGATCTGATTATTGTATATCCCTGTACTGCAAACACACTTGGAAAATTAGCAAATGGAATTGATGACACTCCAATTTCTACTGTTTTAAGTGTGGGATTAGGTTCCAAGATACCAATTGTTATTGCACTTGCCATGCATGAAGCCATGTATGAGAATCCTGCAGTAGTAAAAAATATAGAGTTTCTTAAAAAGAAAGTTGATTTTATTGCACCAATCTTTGTTGAGGACAAGGCAAAAGCTGCCGAGCCTGATGAAGTACTTGATTTTATCCTCAAAAAGTTTGGTTCTTCCTCTATTTTGAGGGGAAAAAGCATACTCATTACTGCTGGTCCTACCATTGAATACATCGATCCAGTGCGTGTTATTACAAAT
>DASSAF010000040.1:0-7937 GCA_035685565.1 Nitrosopumilaceae archaeon
AAATCCTTCTACATATAACGCAATTACTTTGGTTTGAGGATCGTCTGCCAGATACCAAATCATATCTGCCTCGTCTACATCTGACCTGTTTCCATAGCTTACCATCTTTGAAAGACCAAAAGTATCTGCAGTTTCTAAAAAGCTAATTCCCATAGTTCCACTTTGAGATAATAATGCAACAGGTCCTAGTTTAGCTCTTATCATTCTTTCCTGTCCCTGAAATGCACAATCTAGTCTATTTGCGGCATTAAACATACCAATACAATTTGGACCAATTATTCTAATTTTATGCAATTCGGACAAACGCTTTACTTCTGCTTCCATTGCTGCTCTATCACCACCAAGTTCTTTTCCACCACCTGACACGATTACAACATTATGGATTCCTTTTTTTGCGCACTCTTCTAAAACGGGTGCTGTAATTGAAAGATCTACACAAACTACTACCAAGTCTATCTTATCTGGAATTGCAGATAATGATGGATAGCATTTGAGTCCCAAAATTTCTTCTGACTTTGGATTTATTGGATAGACTTTCCCTTTGTAATCATGTTTTGCAATACTATCCAAAACAGAATTACCAATTTTTCCAGGAGTTGCAGATGCTCCAACTAGTGCGACTGATTGGGGTGTGAAAAACGTCTCCATAAATTGTGCATTTGGCTGTGCTTTAGAAATTGCATCTTTTTTGAACTCTTTTCTTAAAAGTATCTTTGCATCAACAACATAGTATGATTTTGGATACACCACAATTGGGTTAAAATCAATGCTGTCAAAGTAACTTGCATTATCCGTTCCAATCTTTCCTATCTGAACTAGTGCTTTTGCAAGCATGTTTTGGTCTATTGGCTTGCTTCCCCTGTATCCCTGCAATATTTTTGCACCTTTTAGCTCCTCAAGCATAGACTTTGCATCTGTAATTGTAATTGGAAGCATTCTAAACGCAACATCTTTGAATATTTCAGTTAACACACCACCTAATCCGACCATTATTACTGGACCAAATTGTGGATCATTTTGAAGACCAACAATAAGCTCTACTCCTTGTGGAACCATCTTCTCAAGAAGAATTCCTTTTAGATGAACGCCTTTTTTCTTTGATAGTCTTTTGTACATATCGTTGAAGGATTGCTTTACTTCTTTTTCATTTTGTAGTCCAACTTTGACTCCACCAACATCTGTTTTGTGAAGAATCTGTGGTGAAACAACTTTCATTACAAGAGGATAACCAATCTTCTTTGCTGCCTTTGTGGCTTCTTTGGCAGAGTTTACTAGTGCATATCCTGGTACTTTGATTCCATATTTTTTCAAAACTGCCTTTGAAAGATCTTCTGTAATTACCTTGTGATCTGTAGCAATTGTCTCTTCAAAAACTCTGGTGACTGTACTCAATTTGAAAACTCCATTGTTTCACTAACGCATTTTAAAAATTTTTGTAGATTGAAGATTTTTGATAATTTTTTCATGACCAGATCCGAAAGTCTTATCGTCATTATATTAAACTTTTGTCATATATTGAATTTTGACTTGAAATTTCGATAAAAGGTTTTCATGTTATTTTGTATTGTTTCAATGTTTTCAGGTAACTTTCTAATTATCTCCTCTGGATCAATATATGGCGTCTTACTTAGCTCATCCTTTGATTTTTCTAGCCATAATCTGATTGTTTCTTCACCTACTTCTAGGTGGAACTGTACTCCTACAGCGCTACCTATCTGAAATGCCTGATTTTGATAATCTTTAGAATGTGCTAGTCTTGTGGAATTTGGGGGTAGATCAAACGTGTCTCCATGCCAGTGAAACACTGTGGCAGGACTTTTAATTCCTGAAAATAGCCCTGATGCTATATTATCAAACTCAATGTCATGGTAGATTCCTATTTCTTTTTTATGTCCAGGGTATACTTTGGCACCAAATGATTTGGCAATAAGCTGCGAGCCAAGACAAATACCAAGTAACGGAATTTCTTTTTTTACTGTGTTTCTTATCAATCTCATCTCTTCTTTTAGATACAAAAGATCATCATTTGCACTTTCAGGAGCGCCTAAAATTACAACTCCAGAATGGTTTACCTCTGGAATTTTTTCTTTTTTGGCAAAAATAATGCTAATTTTAAATCCGTCTTCTTCTAGGAGTTTGCCTAAATTTGATAATCCTTCATACTTTGCATTTTGTATTACAAGTATGTCAGACATAATTTTGAAAAGTGCTTAATATGTTAAATACTAAATGATTTTGTGAATTTCAACGAGTCAGAAATATTGCAACTTCAACATTTGATTCATTCATTAAACTCAAAAAAAGACAGTATAGTTGTAGTTGAAGGAAAGCGAGACACATCTGCATTACAAAAACTAGGATATTCTGGTAATATCTGTGAATTTCACAGCTTCAAAGGACTGGCAAAATTTGCTGATTCTGTATCAATCTACAAAAATCTGATAGTTTTGTTTGATGGTGATAGAAAAGGCAAATACCTAACAAGCAAAATAATATCTCAACTAGAGCATCGTGTCCGAATAGATCTATCATTTAAGAAAAAACTTGTATCCATAACAAAGGGAAAAATCAGGCATATTGAGGATCTCTCAAAATACGTGACACATGATCAGTTTACAGCCGTATTATAGCAATAGCACTTATATCAGACTCGTACGAAAATAAATTGATCAAAAATTAAGAGGATTATGAATTGCCACCTACTGGAATTGTCAAGTATCACGTTAAGCTCAGCTTTGACGTCGATGGATTGGTTGAAAAGGCCGACATAATAGGCGCAATTTTTGGCCAAACAGAAGGGCTGCTTGGACCAGAGATGAACCTAAACGAACTTCAAAAAGTATCGAAAGTCGGTAGGATAGAAGTCAACACTACGGCATCGTCTACTCAAACAAAAGGCGATGCATTGTTACCTATGAGTACTGATATCAACACTGCTGCCTTGATTGCAGCAGCTATTGAAAGCATTGACAAAGTTGGACCATTTGTAGCTCATTTCAAACTAGACGCAATAGATGATGTTCGCTCTGCAAAGAAAAAAGAAATTGTTGATAGGGCAAAAGATATTGTACAAAAATGGTCTACTAAAACAATTAGCGAAGGAGATGAGATGTTAAAAGACGTCTCAGAAGGTGGCGGCGGAAAACTTGTTACATTTGGAAGAGAAAAACTGTCATGCGGTTCTGGTGTTTTTGATTCTCCATGGATAATTTTAGTTGAAGGAAGAGCTGATGTGATCAATTTACTAAGAGCAGGATACGATAATGCACTTGGAATTGAAGGTGCAAGAATAGATGAATCCATTAAAGAACTATGTAATTCAAAATCAAAAGTTGTTGCATTTTTAGATGGTGACAGAGCTGGCGGGTTCATACTAAAAGAACTCAAAGCTTTAGTTAATGTTGACGTGGTTCACCGTGCACCTGAAGGAGTTGAAGTTGAAGAACTAACACCAATACAGATTGTGGAAATTTTAAAGGATACTGCAGAGGACATGAAAAAAGAGACCGTAAAACCAAAGTTACAAGATCCAAAAGATGAATCAATTGCAAACATTGCAAAAAAAGTATATCCAGATCTTAATGAATCGCTTGAGGCAGTAGCACTAAATGAAGACCTTGGTGAACTTTTCAAGGTTCCAGTAAGTGAAGTTGTAGGAAAACTTTCTCCTGGCTCTGGCATAAAATATCTGGTTTTAGATGGGATCATTACACAAAGACTAATTGATGCTGCAAAACAAGCAGGAATAGAGTGTGTTATAGGTCATAGAATGGCTAACCTAAAATCCGCTGATGGTATGATACTAAAAACATTTACAGAGCTTGGCGTAGCCTAAATTTTAATGCCAGAACTCAAAGTTCAACACATCCTTACACTAGCAGAACTTTTAGCAAAAGGTGCAAGACATAACTTTGTTGCAATCACAACATTTTCACTAGGAAAAAGTATTAACAAATCACAACAAGCTGCCTCAAAACATCTTTTGGAATTAGAAAGAGATGGATATGTTGAGAGGTTGCGAAGTGGACAACGAGTCTCTGTTAGAATCACAACTAAAGGTCATACCGAAATGGCAAGAATATCTACAATTTTAAAATCAAGCTTAGAATCTTCGCCATCTTATGTAGAGTTTAAAGGTACAATAGTTTCTGGCATGGGAGAGGGTGCGTACTACATGTCAATGAAAGGTTATGAAAAACAGTTTAAATCAAAACTTGGTTACATCCCATTTCCTGGAACGCTAAATGTTAAACTAAAAGATAAGGAATTCATAGAGGCAAAACGTACTCTTGATACACATCCTGGAATAATGATCAATGGATTTTCTGATGGCAAGAGAACATATGGTTGGGTGAAATGCTATCCTTCAAAAATCAACAATTTAACTGATGCCGCAGTGATTACTTTGGAAAGGACACATCATGATGACTCTGTTATAGAATTAATTTCAAAAGAAAACATCAAAAAAACAACAAAGCTATCAACCGGCTCACAGATCTCAATCAGAGTACCGATTCGTTCAAAATAACAATACTAAACTAGTTATTGACCCCCTGTCAAGAGAACTAGTGGTATTTGTTTGGATTGGCATTGGAATAGGAGTTTTAGCAGCCACAGTTTTGATCTTAAAAATAATAAAAACACCCAGAAACAGCTTCATTACTCTTAGATGTAAAAAATGTGGCCTTAAGACAAACAGCTTAAAATGTCCGTTATGCGAAAATGAAAAAAACGATTTAAAATAAATTGAAATTTTTACACTATTATGTTCTGTAGATAGAGCTGCCATACTCATTTTCTATTTTAGAGCTTTTGATGTCTGGTATGGGGGATTGTAATCTTGCAATGCTTACATTGACATTGATTTTTCTACACCCATCTGTTATGAATTTCTCTTGATGGACTTGATCGTATCCTAATGCTATGATGTCAGGTTTTACATATGCTACTGTCTTGAAAATATCTCCTTCATGTCCAACTACTGCATAGTCCACCATTGAAAGTGAACTTACCAAATCTCGTCTTAGATCCATATTGTGAAGAGGTGTTCTACTCTTCATTTTCTGTGCTGTCTGGTCTGTTGCTATTACAACAACTAGTACATCTCCAAGAGCCTTTGCAGCTCGTAACGTGTGTAAATGACCTGGATGTATTATGTCAAAGACTCCGCCTGCCAAAATAACTCTTAGTGAAGATCTACCTAACTCTGTAAGTGATTTTTTATCAGATTCAACTATTCCATGTTTTACAAACGACTCTATCTTTGCCTTGAGATGATCAGGATTTACAGGCAGCTTCCTTCGAATTATTGAAATGGGATCATCTTTTGAAAGAGCGGCTACGTATAATGCTGAAATTATTTCCTTATCAAGTGCATCCAACTATATCACTAAAACAAGATTCCTACCCTTGGTTCATCTATAAACTCTATGCCCACGGGTCCATTCCTTTTGAAAATCTCAAGGCATCTATTAGCCCTTCTGCGTAACCTATGCTTAATACTGCAAGCTCTTCCTTTCCCTCGCTTTGAAACTTTTCAGCATCTTCCAAGTAAAGATCAGCATTTTCTAAAACAGATTTGAGTGATTTATCATCCTTGAATTGTTTTGTCACCTCCTCTAATGCTTTTCTAGCTTTTGGAATATATTTTTGTAGCATCTGATCTGAAATTTTTTTGATCTTTGAAGAATTATCGAATGGTTCATCAAGACATTTTGCAAGAACTTTTAGTGCGTCAGATTCTGTAAAATGCATCTTTCCTGGTATTATAATTGTGTGCGGTGGTTTACCAAAATCTGTTTTTTTAAGTGTGGATAATTTTCCTGCTACTATGTTTTGACTTTTTGCACCAACTCTTGATGCCACTATTGCAAAACTTGATTCATCAATTACATTTCTTTTTTGCTCTTTTTCAGTCAAAAGTAGATCTGTTAATGCATCTTTTGGATCCAAGAAGAATTTTTTATCATTGTTATATTCTAATATTATTATAGTGTGGCTTCCAGCTATGAGATTTTGATAAATTGTATAATATACGCTAGGGATTGACTGCTTTTCACTCATCATGGTTACAGGTTTACCCAACTTGTAATAATGTAAACCGCATTCTCCAACAAGAGACGTGATAGCAGACGCAGCATGGATTGTTTTTGTTTTAATTTTTTCCAAAATGGCTCTTGTTCTCAACTCTATGTGAGTTGTTGCTATGTAGGGGTCTCCATATGAGACAAGTACAACATTTTTCTTTTTTGCCTCCTTGAGAATTGCCTTTCCATCCTCCACCATCCATCTTGGTGCTGTTTTGAACTCGCCTTTTACCATCTTTTTTATTTTTAGCATTTCTGACTGTGGGATAGGACTGGTAAATATTTCAAAAAACACCATATCTGCACTCTTTAGTATTTTTAATGTGTCAAGACCTATTCCATCCGGACCAGAAATTCCTAGACCTACAAACCAAAGCATAACCAAATTTCAGATTTTGGCTATTTTGAGCTTCGTATTATTTACTAGATTTACCATGTAATCTTTTTAGATGGTAAAGCATTTGCTTGAAAACCTCAATGCTTCTAAGAAATTCATCTACAGAAACTCGTTCGTCAATGGTATGAGATGCATGTGGATCTCCTGGACCATATGTAACAACGGGTATGTTCAACGCATTTCCAATTATATTCATGTCGCCAGTTCCAGTTTTTCGGATTAACTGAGGTCTTGCTTTTTCAACATCTAGTACTCCCAAAGTTAATGCCCTTACAAGTGGTGAATTATGCGGTGCCTCAAATGGTTCTGTTTCATCAAGTACAGAATAAAATGCATTAACTCCTTGTTTTTTTGCAACCTCTTGTACTGTAGTAGCTATTTTTTCTCCAACTGCTTTGCAGTTCATGTTTACTGGAATCCTGATGTCCATTATTGCATCACATTCTAATGCTGTTACATTATGACTAGTTCCTCCCCTTATCTCAGTTAAAGTAGCAGTTAGAATCATGCCCTTTGGTTTGTCTGATTGGTTTGCCTCTAGAGCATCTTTTAGTTCTTTAATGAACACATATGACTCGTCTATTGCATTTTTTGCAAGCCAAGGAGCACTGGCATGTGCACTATTTCCTACATTTACTTTGAGGTTGATAGCAATTCTTCCCTTGTATGCTATTGTTATATTTCTAATTCCGCTTGGTTCACCAAAGATGGCATAATCAATGTCTAGTTTTTGTTTAACCAAACTTTTGATTCCGGTTGCGTTTCCTTCTTCATCTACTACTGCAGCAAATACTACAGTTCCACTGTTGTTTTGAATCGAAGCTGCTGCAAGAAGCATTGCCATAAGTGGCGCCTTTGCATCAGACGCACCACGTCCGTAAATGTATCCGTTGTCATTTTTTACTTTTATTTTACCTGGCACTGTGTCCATGTGTCCACATAAAAGAATTTTTGGAGAGCCAGCTCCTTTTGTTGCAATAAGATTTCCAACCTCGTCGATGTGAATATTTTCAAATCCCAAATCATCGCACTTGTCTGCTAAAAATTCTGCAAGAGGTTTTTCTGCAAGTGAGGGAGTGTAAAGCCTAAGTGTTTTCTCAAGCATTTTTACTGAAAACCTTGGTGTTACTGTAATTGAAGAGTCCAATTCTTATTTTCTCGACTGTAATGCGTAATCTATCATCATTGCTGGAACATCTACACCAGTAACTCTGACTGTATTTTTGTATTCTGTTGTGTTGTTTACTTCATGTACAACAAGGCCTTTTTCTTTACTTTCCATTAGATCTACTCCTACTATCTGACCATATACAGCGTTTTTTGCCTTGATACAAATATCTTCCAATTCTTTTGTCACCTTGCACACTTCGGCTCTTCCGCCAAGTGTCATATTTGTTTTCCATTCTCCATCTCCAGAATATCGATATATGGCAGCAACTGCCTTGTCTCCTACC
>DASSAF010000041.1:0-2399 GCA_035685565.1 Nitrosopumilaceae archaeon
CTGTGAACTGAGCCGTCATTTAGTGAAACTGTAACTGTGTGAGAGCCAGCAGCAAGTCCCTTTGTGTTCATGTTAAATGCATATTGGAGTCCATTAAGATGAATAATGTTCCCTTGAAGGATGTTATCGCTTGAGAACGCTGTGACGCCGTCAACTGAAACAGTACCAGTAGCAGTTGTCAATAAATTATTATTTGCATTAAATACCTGGAACTTTATTGGAATAGTTCTTCCAAGGTTATATTGGCTTCCCGCTATCACTGGAGGTTTAAATCCTCCAAATTTGTATTGCACCGTCTGTGTCAGTGCGGTGTTAGTACTTGGTTCATAGTTGGAGTTATCTGAATATGATGCAGTGATATGATGAGAACCTGGTGAGAGGGATGATGTAGAAAACATGACTACTCCACCGTTTAGTGTGCCAGTACCAAGAATAGTTGAACCATCAAAAAATGTCACTGTACCTGTTGGAATTCCATCAGGACTAGTTACAGTCGCAGTAAATGTGATAGACTGGCCAATGACAGATGGGTTTACACTTGATACAACAGTAGTGAATGGATCTGCCTTGCTAATTGTTTGTGTCAGAGGCGTACTGGTACTTGGATTAAAATTGGCATCGCCTACATATGATGCAGTAATTGAATGATCACCAATTGAGAATGAGTAACTAGGCGGTGTACATGAGTTGCCAGAGAGTGTACAACTGCCAAGGTTAGTAATACCGTCCATGAAATTTACTGTACCTGTTGGAATTCCATCAGGACTAGTTACAGTTGCAGTAAATGTGATAGACTGGCCAATGACAGATGGGTTTACACTTGATACAACAGTAGTGAATGGATCTATTTTGTTAACAGTTGGGGTTGGTGGTGTGTTGGGTGACGTATCTATGACAGAAACTGTATTATCTCCAGAGTTTGCCACGTAAATTTTTCCATTGTAATTATCGTAGACTATTCCATACGGATTTTGACCTACGGCAATAGTGGTAGTTACAGTGTTTGAGGTTCCATTAATAACAGAAACTGTATTTGAGTAAAAATTTGAGACATAGATATTATTAGTACTATACGTTACGCTAATAGGCCCCGCGCTAACCGATATCGTATTTATTACATTATTTGAAGATGGGTCTATTACAGAGACTGTGTTTGAGCCATAGTTTGTTACATAGATATCATTGTTTGTTGAATCATACGTCAATCCACTAGGATTTGTAACACCTGATATTGTGGAAATTACTGTGTTTGATGATGGATCTATAACAGAAACAGTGTTTGACCCATAGTTAGCTACATAAATTTTTCCGTTGTAGCTATCATAGACTATTCCATAAGGCTGTGCCCCAACAGATATGCTTCCAACTACATTATTACTGCCATCAATTACAGAGACTGTGTTTGAGCCATAGTTTGTTACATAGATATAGTTTGATGTAAAAGTAATACTTGTTGGAGATATGCCAGTTGGTACTGATGTGACAGTATAGTCTGCATATGAATTGTTAAAGGAGCCAACCATTATGATTCCAAATATAGCTACAAAGACAATCAAATATGATTTGAAATTGTAGGATGTAGACTTGGTGTATTTGTTTTCAACTGTCTTTTTGCACTCTACTTGAGACCTATTCATTGATTATCACCTAATTATTTTTTATTAAAAACATTGCCTGCCAACGTTGGGAATCAGAGCAATTATAATTACAACATTTCCTACCACTTTTGGAAATTTAAAAAGTAAATAGAAAATGAAGGAAATTTTTCGAAGTTTAATTAGATGCGCTCATTTTATAATAATCTTGGAAATTACCACCAAGGTGGTCTTTTTCCATATTCTGAAACATATTGATTATATGTTACACAAAGCCTGCGACTATCGAGGATTTGAAATACGTATAACATAAAATATCCAGATACTAAAACTGGGAGAAAGAATGCTGAAACAGTATTAGGAATAGTTTCTTTTGGAATGATACCTGTCACAAATGATATACTAAATGCAGAAATAAGCAAAGATGATATGAGGATGCCTGCCCCTCTTGCAATTCTTCGTACATACATATGCCCAATTCCTTGCAATGAGACCAATCCTAGCACAACAGAAAGGATGAGTGTAACTTCCTCATTCTTGTTAGATGTTATGGTTGGTCCTTGTTTTAATTTCCGTATGTCTTGCTTCTGAGGTTCCATTATGGCTTGGTCTTCAATGCCCTTATCTGTTTGCCGTTTGTTCCTCAAGATGTTTTCTAATTGTAAATTTAAATTCATCAGATCCTTTTCTAGTTTTCCTAGAGCGTTTGATTCAACTTTTGTTTCTACAGATTCTGTCATGGTAATTTGATTTGAACTTAATAAACTCTCAAGATATTTCTGGTCTGATAAATAGAGGTACTTG
>DASSAF010000042.1:0-10013 GCA_035685565.1 Nitrosopumilaceae archaeon
ACATTTCCGTGTAACTCTACTGATACCAATAATCTTGTTGTAAATGTGGTCAAGACTAGACTTGCAAGATTTGATGAGACTCAAGTTCACCAAGGAGAACTAATTACAGGTGGGACATACACTTGGCAGTGTCAAATCACAACGCATGAGGGAAAAATTACTAATGACTGTAACAATGAATTGAGATTAAATCCTGATCTTCTCATCAATGGTACTGGCATCGATCCTAGAGTGCATCAAGTAGAAAACTTGGTTATACTTTATCACGAATTTTTACATGGTCAGCTTATGATTGATGCAATAAAATCATCTGACAAATGGAAACAGGATGTATGTAACAAATCACCTGATGGAAATATTGACTATTCGTATGCTGATGGATCTCATAAAATAATTAATCCACTTCAAAATCAGTTTGCATCTAAACTTGTAGAAAATGAAGGAGGACAATTAATCATTAAAGAAATTTCGCCATCAGAAACAATCAATGGTGCATTTTCTCTAAGTGTATTTGCCAAACAAGATTATCCTCAATATGCTAATGGAATTCAAGTAACTTTACGGGGTGCAAATATTGCTGATACGCTATTTTCCTCTATAGGTACTGATGTTACATTAACTGGCCATCTAGTAAACAAGACAACATCAGGAATTGCATGGTTTTACATTTTTGAAAGCCAAAACCAGACTTCTAGTACTGAAATAAAAATAATACCATCATGGATTAAAAGAACTGCCGGTTTATGGTCAAACGGAAGCATTACAAATTCTGATTTTCATAAAATTATAGAATATTTCATTCAAGAAGGCATGGTCTTACACTCGGAGACTGGAAATAATGCTGCTAGTAAAATTCCTGAATGGTTTAAAAAGAATGCTAGTTGGTGGTACGAAGGATTGATAGATGATAACACCTTTACAAATGAAATTCAATATCTTATCTCAGTTGGAATTGTTTCTTGATAAATAACAAAAAATGCGGTCGCCGGGATTTGAACCCGGGTAACGGGCTTGGAAGGCCAGTGTACTAACCAAACTATACTACGACCGCTTAACACTGCCAATCTTTTAGCTACATAATAATTCTTTTTCATATTCATATAATACACGAGAAATGATTACATGAGCTTCAAGAGGATTTTTATCTACTGAAACAAGATTATTGATCCTTTTTACTATTTGATCTGAAAAGTCGCCTTTAGGGAATCCGCCAACTACAATACATGAATCTTTACTAATCGTTTTTGCAAGTTTCTCATAGGAAGTTGCAGCTCCTTTTTCTGAAAGACCGATTATTTCTTTTGGAGCAATCCTGTCAATTAACTTGCAAAAATCCATCTTTTTCATTTCTAAAAGTTTTCTTCCACCTTCTTCTATTATTCCTGTAGAGTATAGCTTTTCAATTAATCCCACAAATCTATGATAAGATTTTGGTAAACGTACATTCTCTCCCAACAAAATTACTTTATCATCTATTGTATGTACATAGATTCTAAGCTTATTTTCAAAATATAATGGAATGCTACATGCCTCTAATAGACAAAAATGAACTAAATCTGGCCTACCACGTTTTATCTCATTTTTGATCCCTTTCATTGCAGCAAAGTGCCAAGATACATCTAAAATTACTTCGGATGGTTTTTTGTTTACCCTCTTACTATATGCTAGTACAGAATTGTGATTTTGTAATTCCTTTGGAACTAGTTCCAAAGCCGACTCTGCTAGTATGAGCGAAAGCAAGATGTATTTTAAGAGAACTGATATTTATTTAACTAACATGAAACCAGCACTAAGACAAATAGCCTTAGAGAGGATGCAAATTCTAATTAAAAATGCTGTATCAAACGCACGAACAAATCCTAAACTAGCTGAGAGACAAGCCAGTTTTGCAAAAAAATTAAGCACAAAATATCGGATTAGAATGCCATATGATATACGAATTAATTTTTGTAAAAAATGTAAAAAATTCATCGCTCCTGGAGTAAATGCAAGAATTAGGATGGGAAGGTCATCTGTGAAATCAATTCGTATTACTTGTGGATTTTGTAATCACACCTATAGAAAGATCATTCAAAAATCAATTACAAAAGGTCAATGATTTATAAGACGAACTTGAAATTTTCAATTTTATGGCAAAGGCATACGATGTACCAGCAGATGTATTGATCAACAAATTATCGGAGATTCTAAAAGGAGAAGATTTTGCCATTCCAACCTGGATTCCATTTGTAAAAACAGGAGCACATGCAGAAAAGCCTCCGCAAAAAAATGATTGGTGGTATACTAGATGTGCATCACTTCTTAGAAAAATATATCTTCATGGTCCAGTAGGTGTAAAAGATTTAAGAGGAATGTACGGTGGAGCTAAAGCAGTAGGATACGGAGGAGCTCATCACAGAGATGCAGGCGGAGCAATAATTCGAACAGCTATTCACAATTTAGAAAAATTGGGTTATCTTGACAAGGTGGAAGGAAAAGGTAGGACAGTTTCACATGAAGGAATGAAAAAAATTGATCGAGTATCTACAGAAATCTTAAATGAATTAATTACAAAGAATCCAAGCTTAAAGAAATATTCCTAGTGGTCTTATGAGCGAGCCAAATCCAAGTGATGAGAGAAGGCCCAATGATGCAGAAGTTGCATCAATGAAGGATCAAGCACTTAGAACTATTCTATCACCACAAGCAAGATTACGTTTAACTAATGTAAGGATGGTAAAACCGGAACTTGCTTCTATGGTTGAAAATTATCTTATTGGCATGGCATCACAAGGCAAATTAAATACACAAATTACAGACGATCAATTAAAACAAATTTTACAATCAATTCAACAACCAAAACGTGATTTCAAAATAAATCGGCTATAGATATTAGGGAAAATATATTAGGGGTAAATTAGTCGAAACCATCTATGAAAGCAGTAGTTTATGAAAAATATGCTCCAAACGATGATTACAAGTCAATTTTACAAGTTAAGGATGTAGCTGATCCAAAACCAAAATCAAACGAAGTAGTTTTCAAAGTAAAAGCTACGGCATTAAATTATAATGATATTTGGGGAATGAGGGGAGTGCCGATTCCAGTACCATTACCTCACATTTCAGGTTCTGATGCTGCTGGTGAAGTAATTGCAGTTGGAGAAGACGTAAAGAATTTCAAAGTTGGAGATAGAGTTGTTTCACACTCTAACATGTCATGTAGAGTATGTGAAGCATGTACTGATGGTCGCGAATTTGATTGTGCTCAAAGAACAATTTGGGGATTTCAAACAGGTCCGTTATGGGGAGCTTTTTCAGAAATAACTCATCTTCCAGAAGTAAACGTTGCAAAAATTCCTGATGGTGTAAGTTTTGATGACGCGGCAGCTGCATCGATGACATTACTAACAGCATGGCATATGTTAGTAGGAAGAGCGAAGATACGACCAGGACAAACTGTCTTAATCATGGGTGGTGGTTCTGGTGTTGGCAGCTTTGGAATACAAATTGCAAAACTTTACAATTGTACAGTAATTTCTACAGCAAGCGGAGACAAGTTAGACAAGCTAAAACAGATTGGTGCTGATTTTGCAGTAGATCACAGAAAAGAGGATTGGAGTAAAGAGGTCAGACAAATTGCAAAACCATTTGGTGGCATAGATATCTCATTTGATCACATTGGCCAAACTCATTGGAACTCTCAACTTACCTTGCTAAAATATGGTGGAACGCTAGTAACGTGTGGTGCAACTACAGGTTATGATGCAAAGACTGATTTACGACATATCTTCTTTAAGGGAACTAATATTCTTGGTTCAACGCAAGGAACCAAAGCAGAATTAGAACAGGGTCTATACTGGATGGGTAAAAAGAAAATTAAGGCTACCATAGATTCTACATTTAGCTTTGAAAATGCTGCCGAGGCTCATACAAAAATGGTAACAGGTAAAGGCCTTGTTGGCAAAATATTACTGAAACCATAAATCTAATCTCTATATGGCAAGACTTTTACGCAGTCTTATTTTTGTACCAGGTAATAATTCAAGATTTTTAGAAAAAGCTAAAACACTTTCAGCTGATATAGTTTGTTTTGATCTAGAAGACTCTGTACCTAAAGAAGAAAAGGAGTCTGCTAGAAACCTAATCAAAGAAGCACTCAGCAAACGTTTTGAATACAAGGCTGAAGTTTATGTAAGGACAAACTCACCTGCTTCTGGAATTATTCCACAAGATTTGTCAAAGATAGTTCAGAAAGGAATCGACGGCATAGTTATTCCCAAAGTAAACAACGTAGCTGAATTAAAAAAAATTATAAAAACACTTGCAAGTTTAGAAAAAAAACGTAAACTAAAACCAATTGAAATCATACCGTCAATAGAGTCTGCAGAAGGAGTTGTAAATACATACTCCATAGCATCATCAAGCAATAGAGTATCAGCTCTTGTCTTTGGTGTGTTTGATCTGCTAAACGATCTTGGTATTGAATATACAAAACAACCAGAAGGTGCAAAATATGCAAGGGCAAAAATCCCCGTAGATGCAAAAGCTGCAGGAAAACATGTGATAGATGCAATTTGGCAAGATCTCAATGATGAGAACGGTCTAGAAGAGGACTGTATAATTGGGCGAAATCTTGGTTATGTTGGAAAAAGCATTATTCATCCTGATCAGATTCCTACAACACATAAAATATTCTATCCAACCCAAGCCGAAATAGAGTGGGCAAAAAAGGTATGTCAAGCATATTTCGAATCTACAAAGAAAAACAAAGGTGCAACTAAAGTAGAAGGAAAAATGATTGACGAAGTTCACTTCAAGAGAGCAAAAACATTACTTGATTCCATAAATATCTCAGTCTAAATCATTTTATATCTAATAAATGCAATCAATCAAGTGTTTACTGGTATAATTGAGGGGCGGGGAATTGTTAAGAAATTTGATATTAAAACACAAAATCGTAGTGCAGCAAAAATGGGAATAGATTTAGGAAATCTTGCAAAAGGTCTTCAGATTGGTGATAGTGTTGCCATAAACGGAGTCTGTCTTACAGCTACACATATTTCAAAAAATCATGCTGAATTTGAAATGATTGATGAAACTTTGAAAAAAACAAATCTAGGAATGATAAAATCAGGAGACAAAGTAAACATTGAGCGTAGTCTAAAAGTTGGTGAGAGAATGGAAGGACACTTTGTACTTGGACATATAGATGATACTGGTAAAATTATAAAAATAGAAAAACTATCAAAAGAAATCAAATTCTGGATTGAACTTCCTAAAGATTTATCTAGATTTGTAGTAAAAAAAGGATCAATTACAGTTGACGGAATAAGCTTGACACTTGTTGATGTACTCAAAAATAAAATTTCTATTTGTATAATTCCACATACAATGAAAATTACAAATCTTGGTTCAAAAAAAATTGGCGATAAAGTTAATATTGAAACTGACATACTGGGTAAATACGCAATTTCTAAAGATTAGTTATTTACTACTTTTGTGGTAATAACCACTTTTGTAGTAAGATTTATAATCATTACAACAAGCTTCTTAATTATGTCCTTTGAAGAGGCAATTTCATCCCTACGTAAAGGTGGATTCGTTTTACTTCACGATGCAAACAAGCGTGAAAATGAGGTAGATATGGTAGTTGCAGCAGAATTTGTGACACCAGAACATATCTCAAGAATGCGTCAAGATGCTGGTGGCCTGATATGCTTATCCATAGATCATTCTTTTGCAAAAACTCTGGGACTAAATTATATGCATGATATACTTTCTAATGCTCAGAATATTGATAATCAATCAAAAAAAATGATTATGGGAACCGCACCATATGGTGATAAACCGTCTTTTTCTATTTCTATAAATCATACACAAACATATACTGGTATAACAGATCGTGATAGAGCGTTAACCATAACTGAAATGGCACATCTGTACAAAAATACAAATGGAAACAAAAAAGAAATTTTTGTTTCTTCATTTAAGACACCAGGACATGTGCCTCTTTTGATTGCATCCGAAAGGTTGTTATCGGATAGATTGGGTCATACTGAAATGTCAGTCTATATGACTAATCTTGCCGGTTTATGTCCTACTGCAGCAATATGTGAAATGCTTGATTCTAAAACACATACAGCTCTCTCAATTGAAAAAGCCAAAAAATATGCAAAAGAAAATGCAATTCCTTATTTTGATGGTAATGAGCTTGTAAAATTTACCAGGGAGCACTAACTTTGAACATTGCAATCGTTGTTTCAGAATTTAATAATGAAATTACTTCCAAAATGCTTAATGTAGCAGTTGAAAAAGCAAAAAATCTCAAAATAAATATAAAATTCACTTGCAGAGTTCCAGGTGTATTTGATATGCCAATTGTAATTGATTCCTTGTTGAAAAAAAAGGAAATAGATGCTGTAGTCACCCTTGGAGCTGTAATAAAAGGGCAAACAAAACATGATGAACTTATTACAAATGCTACGGTTAGAGCCATAACAGAACTTTCTATAAAATACCAAAAACCAGTAACCTTAGGTATAACAGGTCCAGGCATGTCAGACAGGCAAGCACAGGCACGAATAAGGCCTGTCGCAGAGAGAGCAGTAGAAGCTGCAGAAAAGATAGCTGAACAGTTAAGGAAAATATGATCCAACTTACTATAATCAAAATCACAGGATATGGACCGTGGACACTTACCTTGGGTAGCGATAGAGAACATAAATTACAGATGCTTCAATCTTCTATTTATAACGAAATACAAAATCTTTTTTCAGAAAAAAATTGTCTTGTATTTTCTAATAGATTTGATGAGCTTTTTGCAGTTACAAATGGTTTGTCTCTAAATGATCATATTGAAATTCAAAAAAAATTAGCAAAATCATTTGATCTACAGCTTTCTATGACTATAGGATACGGTGATTCTCCATTTGAAGCTAATCTGAATGCAGACAAAGCAAGAAAATCTAAAATAATTTTAGAGAAAGAACATAATATTTTTGGTTATTTAGATGGTAAGGCAGAACAATTAGTACAGATAATGCATATGGATGTGGATGGTTCTACATCTATTTCAGCAAAAAAATCACCATATGAGATTTCATCACTTATGTTCAAATTATATTCAGAAATGTCAGAATTTTTCTTGACAAAAAACTATCTTACATTCTTTATGGGCGGAGACAACTTTATGATAGTTACTTCAGGTAATGGAAAGGATAGTGCTGTGAAATTCTTGAATTTGATGAAAGAAAAACACGGTATTGCGTTAAACTGCGGAATTGGAACTGCAAATACTGCACGAGAAGCTGCTAAACTTGCAACAAAATCTCTTGATACTATTCGAGAACTCAGAGATTCTGGTAAAAATCAGCAGCGAGTACTTGAGCTAACATGCTGATAAAAAATGTCAGTATCCTTTACGGAAATGATTTAGATTACATTAATAGTACAAATATTCGTATTTCTGGTCAATTTGTAAAGACAGTAGGCACAAATCTAAAACCAGACAAGAAAGAAGACGTTTATGACTGTGAAGGATTGCTCATGATTCCTGGGTTTATTAATTCACATACTCACGTTGGTGATTCAATAGGCAAAGATATTGGTCTAGATTTTGGTGTAGAGAAAAAAATTCATCCAATTATAGGTATTAAACAAAAAATTCTAACAAATTCTAAGACATCACATCTAACAAGTTTTATCAGAAATTCCTGTCTTTCAATGATAAAAAAGGGAATTACAACTTTTGTTGATTTTAGAGAGGGGGGTTTAGATGGAATTGAACTTTTACGGAATGCAATCAAAGGGCTTCCAATTAGATCGATAATTCTTGGCAGAATAAATTACTACCAAGATTTAAAATCAATTAAAAAAAATACTTTGTTACCTGAATTAAAAAAGAAGGAGCTTAGTGACTTATTAAAAAAATGTGATGGAATTGGTATAAGTGGTCCAAACGAGTTTAGTGACTCTGTATTAAAATTTTATTCTCAAGTGTCAAAAATTAAAGCTATTCACTCAGCTGAAACATTAGAGAGCTGTATGATTTCTAAAAAGACAACTACAAAAACAGAAACTCAACGTGCCTTGTTACTTAAACCAAATTTTCTGGTTCATATGACACATGCATCAAAAAATGATCTAATACTTGCATCAAAAAATGAAACCAGTATTGTTGTGTGTCCACGTGCAAATGCTGCACTTGCAGAAGGAATTCCTGACGTGAATCTAATGATGAAAAGTGATTGCAATTTAACCATAGGAACAGATAATGTAATGATAAACTCGTCTGACATGTTTAGAGAAATGGATTATCTCTGGAAAGTCTCTATGGGACTACAAAAAACTAGACTAAATCCAAAATCTATACTCAAGATGGCTACAGTAAATGCTGCAAAAATGCTTCGACATAAGAATATGGGCACAATCCAACCTAATAGCTTGGCTGACTGCATTTTTATCAATAAACATGCTATTGATTTAGAACCAATGCATAACCCTCATGCATCTATTGTACATAGAGCATCTGAAACAACCATAAAAGCAGTAATGTTTGGAGGCAAAATAGTTGATGGTAAAATCTAGACCCCATGTAATACTTAGCGCTGCAATGAGTATAGATGGAAAAATAGCAACAAGAACTGGTAACTCTGATCTCTCTTCAAAAGAAGATCTAATCAGAGTTCATAAACTTAGGGCAAGTGTAGACGCGATACTTGTAGGAAAGCATACTGTAATGATTGATGATCCCTTGTTGACAGTAAAGTATGTGAAAGGAAAGAATCCAATACGTATAATTTTAGATTCTACAGGCTCAATAAAGTCAAATTTAAAAATAATTAAGACATGTAAAACAATTCCAACAATAATAGCAGTATCGGAAAAAGCAACTAAAAAAAATATTATTCGATTAGAAAGGGAAGGACTTGAAATAATAAAATGTGGACAAAATAAAATCAATCTTAAAAAATTATTACACATTTTAAGAAAGAAAAACATAAAGAGTCTACTGGTAGAAGGAGGTGGTTTAACTAATTGGTCTTTCATAAAAGATGGACTTGTTGATGAGATCATTGTCACAATTACTCCGTATGTTATAGGAGGTAGTAGTGCAATTTCATTATTCCAAGGAAAAGGATTTGATAAAATTTTACATGCACCTCTGTTAACACTAAAGAAAATTAATAGAATGAAAAACGAACTTGTATTACACTATGATATTTAATGTTTAAGATCTTCCCGTAGCTGATCTACTTTAGCTTGCAAGGATTTCTTGAGCTTTTCATTTTTAGTTATGTTTACAAGCTTTCCGCATGTTGGACATTTAAAAGATAAATCTAATGCCTTTTCAAATGTTAGCTTTTGACAGTCTTCAGTTCCACAATGATAGAATTCAGCTGAGTTTTCATAATCTAGTCTTTGTTGTAATCTCTCAACAATTTTCTTCTTTTGGTTTTCAATAAAATTGTCAACCTCATCTTTTCTTGCTCTCCACCTGTAGACAAACCAACCTTTCTTCTCATCCTTCACTCTAATACCAGTTATCAGAGCTTTTCCAAAAAGATCGTATAACACCTTTCTTACTATATTAATTCTAAGACCTGTAGAACTTGCAATTTCTTCATCTGTAGCATCTTCCGTATTCAAAAGAGAACGTGCTACTTTTAGATATTCGTCACCGCCAATTAAGGCAGTTATTTTTATAAATGGATCCTCGTGTTCATTGGTCATTGTCGTCATTGATTTAGATTCTATATTTAATCAATTGTTTTATCTAACACATTTTTTCCCTTTTTCATAGGAATAATTTCTCGTTGTGCATTTACATGTTTTTTTAAGAACTGTTTTCCATCTAAGACTCTATCAAGTAAAACTGCTAGGGCGCTTATTTCAGAATGAGGCTGATTGCCTATTGCTACATTATAGTCTGCAAGATCATACACTTCCCTTGGAACTTTTTCTGCTCCAACAACAACAAGAATTTGCTCTTCTTTTCTAATCTCATCAATTACAGAATTAATGATTTCACCATA
>DASSAF010000043.1:0-7145 GCA_035685565.1 Nitrosopumilaceae archaeon
TTTTCCAAACATTATATTTCTAGATCCTGGAAATATTGTAGTAGAAAAAATTGCAAAGAAATTAAAACACCAGAACAAAACAAAATCATTAACTATTTTTGCGTCAGGAAATACCCAAGTTTTTCAAAAAAAACTATCTAAATTGGGAATAAAAAATAAAGTCAGATCATTATGATTTGATTTTTGCTTTTCTAAATCCATGACTAAAAGTTTTATCATATAATCTTGAATATTCGTAAGATTTTGGTTGTATCACATTGCCAATTATGACAATTGCAGTTCTGGTAATTTTTTCATCTCTGACTTTTTTTGTTATATCTGTTAGCGTTCCAGTAATTATTTTTTGATCGTCCCAGCTTGCGCGATAAACTACTGCTGCCGGAGTAGAGGTTGCATATCCACCGTTTATTGCTTGTTTAACAATATCTGATAGAAGATGAACGCTAAGATAGAATATCATGGTAGCTTTATGCTTTGCAAGCTCTGAGATTCTCTCTTCTTTAGGAACTTTGGTGCGTGATTCTGCTCTTGTTATAATCATGGTCTGAGTTACACCGGGAAGCGTTAATTGTATACCAAGTGCTGCAGCGGATGCCAAAAACGATGTTACCCCGGGAACAACTTCTGATTCAATGCCTTCTGGCTGCAGATTGTCTATCTGTTCCTTTATTGCACCATATATGCTTGGATCACCATCATGTAATCTTACAACAATTTTGTTTTTCTTTGCATTCTCTTTCAAGATTTCAAAAATCTCTTCACGTACAAGTTTTGAAGCATCATAAAGTTTTGCTTTTTTACAGAAATTGAGAATTGGTTCTGGAATTAATGAACCCGAATACACTACAACATCTGCCTTTTGAATTATTTTTTTTGCTTTGATTGTAATAAGATCAGGATCGCCAGGACCACAACCAACAAAGAAAACTTTAGGCACGCTTTACCACCATAATTGAAAAGTACTTTGTAGTCATAGTGTCTTTGGTAACTTCGCCTAGAGTTAATTTTTTTATTATTTCCTGATCAGTTCCTATATCTTGCCCAATTGCAAAAATTGAGCTGTCTGGAAATCCAGCTTCTTTTAGCAATTGTATTACCTGATCAAAATATCTTCCATCCTTTAGAAATATCATGGTGTCGCAATTTTTTGCAGTTTCCTTAACTCTTGATAGATCATAACAAGATGGAATTACTGCCATTGTTTCTGCTCCCTCTGCAAGACTAATTCCTACTTTGGATGCAAAAGTAAACATGGATACAATTCCAGGTATGACACTAATCTTAATTTGAGGATATTTTGCTTGTAATTCTCTATGGATATAGATCCATGTACTGTAAAGATATGGATCACCAACTGTAAGATAAACTACTTTTTTGCCGGCAAGAACTTTTTCTGCAATGATTTGAGTATTTTGCTGCCAGCTGTTTTCTAGAGTATCTTTTTCCTTAACCATGGGAAACACCAAGTTAACAACTTCTGGTTTTTTTGATTCATCAACTAGTGATGATATTATCGAATAAACAATACTGGGTTTTCCTTCTTTTGAGGTAGGACAGACAATTACTTCGGCATTTTTTATTGCTTTGACTGCCTTTACTGTTAAAAGCTCTGGATCACCAGGACCACAACCAACACAAATAAGCTCAGACATTAATTGCAATCAAAATTGTGCCTAATTAAAAGCTAGATTTTTGTTGCTGAAATTATGGTCACAGGATTTCTTGCAAGCATCATTGTGCCAGTAGAAGTTTTACGACTCTTTGAAATTGTAATTTGTGTTATATCTATAGATGAGAATTTGAGCTTTTCAACTATATTTAAAACTGCAAACAAAGTTTCAATGAGGATTGTACCTATTACTATTCTGCCACCTTGTTTAAGTTTGGATTCACAAAGTTTTACGATATCAGCTGTGTCTCCACCTGTGCCTCCTATGAAAATTGTGTCAGCCATTGGCAATTCTGAAATTTTTTCTTTTGCATTACCTAAAATCACTGTAACATTAGAAATTTGAAATTTGGCAAGGTTTTTTTTAGTTAATTCTATTGCGTTAGGGTCAAGATCAATTGCAAATACTTTACCTAATTGTTGCACTTGTAATGCAGCCTCGATTGATACAGAACCACTGCCACAACCAATGTCATAGATTATCTGACCAGGAGAGAGCCTTCCTTTACTTATCTGAACAGCTCTTACTTCCTCTTTAGTTATCGGAACTTCTTCAGCTCTCTCAAAAAATTCATCAGGAATTCCGGGGGTGCTATGTTTCCACATTCTAGGTAAATGATACAGTCTTGATATTTAGTGCTACCTAATAATTTGTAAACCTACTTCTGGATGAATCAAGGTATTTACAAGAATCCAACTAAATATGAACATGAAAAAGTAGCTTCCTATGCCAGTCATGATAAGTTTTTTCTTATCAGAGGCTGGCAATTGAATTCGCATTGCTCTTGCTATTGCATATGATATAATAAACAAAACAATCATGATTCCAAATCCCAAGAATGGTCTTGATGTCTCTTCAATAGAGTACCCAAGTTCTGCAGATAATGCTCCTGCAAGTATACCCATACCTACACGAAGCCAGAAAAGTTTGTCAAGTGGATTTTTTCGCTTAACCCCTTCTGTCTGATTTGGCGTAGGAATATCTGGAGATGTATCCTTCGTGTTGGGATTATTTGGGGCAGGCTTTTCTTTTTCTTTTTTTGGATGTCTAGTCAATTAAATTTACAAAATGACTCACAGTCATCCTTGTTTAAAATCTTTGGATAACTATCCAATAGCAACAGTATAATTTTAGAGTGGCAACTCTTCATCATGACACTAGCAGGTATTGAGTTACGTTACTTGGTAAATGAAATTAGTAAAAATATAACCGAATACTATGTAAGTAATATCTATGGAATAAGCCGTAACAGTATTCTTTTTAAATTACATCATCCTGAAAAGCCAGATATCTTGCTAATGTTTTCTACGTTTGGCTTCTGGGTTACTACAAGAAAGATAGAACAAATTGAAGAGAACCGATTGGTAAAGCGATTAAGAAATGATCTTCTAAGATCTAAAATTTCTGAGATAAAACAAATTGGCACAGAAAGAATTGTATATATTACATTCAGTGGATTAAGTCAAGAATTTGTTCTTGTAGGAGAATTTTTTGGCGATGGTAATATTATTTTATGTAATAAAGAAATGAAAATTCTTTCTTTATTGCATTCAATTGATGTAAGACATAGAAAATTAAATGTGGGTTTTAATTACGAATTGCCCCCGTTAGGTGGTTTAAACATTTTTGAAATGGCATTAAAAGATCTATCAGATATCAAATCAGTTTCAACTGCCACAGTAAGATGGATAGGCAGAACCCTAGGACTTCCGACAAAATATGCTGAAGAAATAATAAAGCTTGCAAACATAGATCCACAATCACCTGGTAACAGCCTTTCTGATAACGATATAGAAAAAATTTTTAATGTTACAAAATCAATTACAGAAAAAGTTGTAAATGGAATTCATGAACCATTACTAGTACGTGATGAAAAAACATCAGATGTTTTACCTTTACCGGTAGGAGATTTAGGAAACAAAAACTGTACTAGAGTAGCAAGTTTTATGGAAGGTCTTGATTTACTTTTTACAGAAAATCTTCTTGAAGCTGGTAAAACATCACAAGCAAACACTGTTACTCAAAAAATAGAGGAATTCGAGCATAAATTAGAGGAACAAACTAAAGCAATTTCTACAGTTAAGCAAAGAACTGGCTCAATCTCAGCTGTAGCAAAATCTCTTTTGGAACTTACTTCTAAGGGAGTAGCCTCACTTGTGGATCCTAATATTTTACAGATGTTTAAGGATCAGAACACTTCACTGGTAAAAGAAAGAGGAATTTCATTTTTAATAGTCAAAGATGAGAAAATAAAAATAAATCCAGATTCATCCATACCAGCAATCGCATCTACACTATTTAATGAATCAAAAAGGCAGTTAAAAGCAATTGAGACCATAGAGTTAGAAAAGAGGAAAACTGAAAGAATCTTGGAAGGATTTAGAAAACAAGCTAGTATTGCAAAAGACTCGGTTGTTTTTTCAGTGCAAAAAAAGAAGGAATGGTATGAAAGATACAGGTGGTTTTTCACTTCAGATGGTCTTTTGGCAATAGGTGGCCGTGACGCATCATCAAATTCATCAATCATAAGAAAACATCTTGAAAAAGACGATAAAGTATTTCATGCGGAAATTGTCGGATCACCTTTTTTCTTATTAAAAAATAGTTCTGATAATACAGTTACGAGTGTAAAGGAAACTGCACATGCCACCGTTTGTTTTAGCAGAGCTTGGAGAGAAGGATTGTATGGATTAAATGCATATTGGGTAACTTCAGATCAGATAAAAACAGCGGCACCAAGTGGCCAATTTATTGCAAAGGGTTCATTCATAGTTGAGGGAACAAGGAGTTTTGTCCAAGTAACTACACTACAGCTTTCTGTAGGGCTGTATCAAAAAGGAGATAGTTATTCATTGATGTGTGGGCCAACTGGACCAACCAAAAAAAATTGTGTCTACTATGTTACTATTGAGCCATCTGGTCTAGAAATGGTAGAAGCTGCAAAAAAAATCAAAATTGAATTTCAAAAATTTAAAGAAAAAGAAGAAATTGTTAAAGCAATAAGTATTGATGATTTTATTCGAGTTTTACCTGCAGGAGATAGTCACATAGTGGAATCAGGCATGGGACAGGCATTTAATTGAGTGAAAAAAGACCCAATTTCATAGTAGATGCAATGCTTGGCAATCTAGCAAAAAAATTACGAGTTCTTGGATATGATTCAAAATATTTTTCATCAATTGAGGATAATAAGCTCATTGCAATAGCAAAAAATGAAAAACGAATAATCTTAACAAAAGATGAACAGCTAACCAAAATTGCTGAAAAACAAAGTGTTGTTTCTGTGCTTATTAGAGGAAATGATGAACTTGAACAAATTGTACAGATAAATGCAAAAATAAAGCTTGATCGATTTGTAATGGATACAAACAATTCTCGTTGTATAGTCTGCAATGGTAATTTACAGTCAATAGAAAAATACCGAATCATAGGCAAAGTTCCTGAAGGAATTTTAGAAAGAGAAGAAAAGTTTTGGATGTGTGATTCATGTAAAAAGATCTATTGGGAAGGCACACATTTTGTAAAGCTTCAAGAATTTGTTAATACGTTAAACAACAGATTACAATGATACTATCAGATCAAGATGGAGAAACCATGGTAAAGACGACTAGAGCTGCAGTAACTGAATATCTTAAGACAGGAACAAAAATTAATTTACACGAAGATTTCAAGTCAAAATTTTCGTATAATTCTGGAGTCTTTGTAACTTTGAACAAAAAAGAAAATCTTAGGGGGTGTATTGGATTTCCGACGCCTGTGAAAAAACTCTATCAATCTCTTGTAGATGCAGCTATTGCTTCTGCGACCGAAGATCCACGATTTCCACAAGTTCAGTATGAGGAATTAAATGAGATTTCTTTTGAGGTAACTGTTTTGACTCCACCTAAGGAAGTAAAAGTAACAAATCCACTTGAATATCCTAGTAAGATAAAGGTAGGTAGAGACGGTCTTATTGTAAAATGGGAGTTTGGTTCTGGACTTCTTTTACCACAAGTTCCTGTTGAGTATGGTTGGAATGAAGAGGAGTTTCTTAATCACACGTGTGAGAAGGCAGGTGCATCTTCTGATTGTTGGAAGAGTAAAAGCACCACAATACTACAATTTGAAGGAATTGTTTTCAGGGAGACAAAACCAAACGGAAATGTAGAAAGAGTTTCTCTATAGAATTTTTCCATTTTCTGCATCAAGAATAATTTTTGCACCATCTTTTATGGAATTGTATTCGTCTTTTGATGCTACGACTAAAGGAATGTTTGCAAGAGCACAGCCAGATGCAGTAGTAAGATCTGCCTTTAAACAAATCATTGCCTGCGGAGCACACTTGTTAGATTTTATAGAATATATGGTATAAGCACCAACGCTGCTTCCAACACCATAGGGAAAAACAAGAATTTTTTCCGCAAGAGATTTACCAAAGAGATCGTGTTTTTCATCTCTGACTTTGCCAGTTATTTTGTCAACTGCGCCAAGAAAATTTATTGGGTTTTTTGCAACTAGTGCAATACCTTGGACTTTGCCTTTTACAATTACTTTTAGGGTCATTTTGTTTCCTCCTCTACAATTTGACTAAGGCTCTTTAGGTTTACATCTACTCCATTTGAGGTTCGGAGATAATATGCTCCTTTTACACTATTTGTAATTACACCATCTACATTTTTTTTATCAATTAAAGGAGTAAGGCAGATACAACAATCATAAAGAACTTCTCCCCCTGCACGTTCAATTTCTTTTGCATAACCAAACTTTCTTGTCTGTTCCTGAATTGCTCTTGGGCAGAACACCATACAACGTTTCTTGAAGCTTCTTCCCTTTAGCATACCTGCAAGATCTGATATTTCGTCAAGACCAAGCTGCGGACTGCCCAAAGTTATAATGTCACCTGAATCTGCAGTGTTTAGCTCATCATGAGTTTTCTGCATCTCTTTTTTGTCAAAATCAATTGTTTCCCCTTTGGCATCACCCAAAGTGAACATTCCACATGCGCCGGATGTACCCATTCCAGCACAAAGTGATTTGCAGCTACGTCTATCAAGCTCGCTTACTCCAGAAATGGCAACAGAGTTTTCTGCTACTTTTCCTGCATAAAATCCTAGCAGCCCAAATGCAAGTTCATTTTTTTTATCCACTTTCATGCGTATTGTCAAATTAGGATCCCTGGTCTCGTCCTTTCTTAGATCAGAAAAAGGACTTTTGCCTGTCAATGCACTTGCAAGTGCACTAAACGCACCTTCCTTGTTTGTTTTAAGTTTTGATATAGAATTTGCATAAATTGCAGCGTTGCTTTCAGCAAAAGAGACATGGGTACCACTTTTTGGCAGATCAAAAATCTCATACGGAATACAAGAAAAAGACGGGATAGCTCCCATCTTTTCATATGAATTTTTTATGCTTTTTTGTTTTGTAATAAATTCGTCATCAAGATCATATCTTGCAACAGTATCAAAATCAAAACCCATTGGGTTTACTGTAGTTTTA
>DASSAF010000044.1:0-4840 GCA_035685565.1 Nitrosopumilaceae archaeon
GGAATACAAGAAAAAGACGGGATAGCTCCCATCTTTTCATATGAATTTTTTATGCTTTTTTGTTTTGTAATAAATTCGTCATCAAGATCATATCTTGCAACAGTATCAAAATCAAAACCCATTGGGTTTACTGTAGTTTTAATTTTGAACTTGGCATTCTTACTTAATTTTGCAAGAAATTCCTCCCCCGCATCTCCTATAGTATTATAGTTAATTCCAGAAAGATGTGCCCATTCTACAGGTAGTAGGTGATCAGCATTAGTAGCTTCACCTATAGCGACTAGTATTCTGTATGCAAGAGCAAATGTTTCTCCTTGTTCACCCTTTAATGCTGCTTCTTCATCTTTTGTTAAATCCAATACGCGTCTTTATTCTAACAGATATAATACTTGTATGGTCTAAAATATGATTAAGAACTTGGAGCAAATGAAAAAAATTCTGCACGGTATGATGGAAACAATGAATTCTGTCAAGCCGCCTAGAATGACTGCGTTAAGAGAATTACGTGAAGCTGAGATGGGTAGCCCTTTAAGCATACTTATTGGTACTATTCTTTCTGCAAGGACTCGAGATGAGAATACTTCGGCTGTTGTAAAAAAATTATTTACAAGATACAAATCTGCTAGATCACTTGCACAAGCCAAGTTATCAGATGTTGAAAAAATAATCAAGTCAACTGGATTTTATCACGTAAAGGCAAAAAGAGTTATCGAAGTTGCATCACTTATTGATTCAAAATATTCTGGTAAAGTTCCAGATACGTTGGAAGAATTACTAAAGCTTCCAGGAGTAGGAAGAAAGACTGCAAATTGTGTGCTAGTGTATGCATTTGAAAAGCCTGCAATACCAGTAGATACTCATGTTCATAGGATATCAAATAGACTAGGTCTGGTACAAACAAAAACCCCTGAAGAAACAGAACTCGAATTAATGAAAAAAATTCCAAAAAAGTACTGGCTTAGAATAAATGATACATTTGTTATGTATGGTCAAAACATCTGTAAACCAATATCTCCAATGTGTGATGTTTGTCAGATAAAAAAGGAATGTGATTATTACAAGACTAGGTTCGCTTCTTAGTTTTTACTAGTACTATTATCAAAACTGCCGTTCCCGCAAGGACAATCATTGGCATATAAAATATTGGATTTTGAGCAGGATCTCCAGATAGAAAATTAAGAATCACACTTCCAGAGTTTGTTGCAGGTGGATCGGTGGTAGAACCCATTCCATAAACAGCAAAAT
Organism: Nitrosopumilaceae archaeon; assembly: GCA_035685565.1. Classification (GTDB taxonomy): domain Archaea; phylum Thermoproteota; class Nitrososphaeria; order Nitrososphaerales; family Nitrosopumilaceae; genus TA-20. Next base: position 1,246 of record DASSAF010000044.1, read on the forward strand.
TCTTTATTGTAAAATCTCCCACATCTAATTGATCTACAGCTGTCTTTGGTCCAACTGTTACAGAAAGACCGCTATTACTTGAATGCTGAACAGTAATTACCTTATCTGGGGACCAACCATCCGGTCTGTCCTCATCAATTACAAAATATCCATCAGCAGGAGTATTGACAGCTACCCAAAATTTGTAATCAGGCTGGCTACCCATACCAATTTCAATAAATTTTTCTGTGCTTGAGATATCATATAATCGTACTACGGCAGTACCGTTTGGGTTTGCATAAAGAAGTTTGTTTTGAATTTCAATTTGCCAGTTTGTAGCATGTTCGTGCTCAAGATTAAAAACAGTCGCATTATGATTAACTACATTAAATGCACTAAATGGAACTTCGACAGAGTCTAGGTGTTCTGATTTATTTATTGGAGATTGTGCAAATACTGGAAAAAGTGGAATTGTTAATAAAAGAACAAAGATTGCCATACAACGCATAAAATTAATTGGGGAGATTTTTAATAAAAATTTATTCAACAAAGGGTTTATCCCAGGTCATTATTATCTTGGAGACTTCGGGCCTAATCATATATTCTGATGGGCTTTGTTTATCAAGAATCATTGTTCTTAGTTTAGTACCACTAAGCTGTTCTTGATGTTCTGGTCCGTGTGGACAATTTTTCTCACTTGCAAATGAAAGACATTTTTTGCAATAAAAAAATGCTGGATAAAAGACAGGTTCTATTTCAAGATCAGGATAATCATCAAATATTTTCTGTGCAGCAAATGGATCATAGAAAGTTCCAACACCTGCGTGATCACGACCTATTATGATATGGGTACAGCCAAAGTTTTTTCTCATTATGGCATGATGAATTGCTTCTTTTGGACCTGCATATCTCATTTCTGTATGAAGCGTTGCCAGAAGACATCGATTTTGTGGATAATAATATTTTATTAGTGTTTCATAGGCACCAACTATTACTTCATCCGTAAAATCTCCAGATTTTTTCTTGCCTATCAATGGATTTACAAAAAGACCATCATGTGTGTTAAGAGATGCCTTTTGAAGCATTTCATGAGCTACATGTGGTACATTTCTTGTCTGAAAAGCTACAATAGTTTTCCATCCTGATTTTTCAAAGTTTGATCGCGTTTCAATTGGTGTCTTTCGATATTTTCGTATGGGTATATCAGATGGTCTTTTAATATAGTCAATTTTTCCACCAACAAGACAGTCCTGCATTGACATGGTCTTTGCAACGCCTGGATGGGTTGGATCGGTTGTACCATAAACACCCTTTGCAGTCATGTTTTTGTCAAAAGTATATACATCTTCAACATGCAAAATCGCAAAATCTTCGCCTTGAGGATTTTTTAAGATAACATCATGTGCATCTTTCATTTTAGTAGCTGTTTGCTTGTCGACATCAAGTACAATTGGAACTGTCCAAGGAATTTCATTTGTTAATCTTCCTTTGCTAACTACTGCTTCAAAGTCTTGCTGTAGTAAAAACCCCTCTAGCGGACTAAAAATTCCATCTGCTATGTTTTCAATATCGCTTGCTAGATCAGCATTAACTGATATTGAATATGTCCCTGAAGAATTTTTAGTTGTTATTCTGTTTACTAACTTGCCACCATGTGGTCTAATAACTCCCTTACCTTGTTCCAAAATACTCACTTGTTACCGTGATCTGCGTGCAAACCACATTCTTTTTCCGGATCGGTTTCCCACCACCATCGCCCTGCTCTTAGTGATTCACCAGGTTTTATTGCTCGTGTACATGGCTCACATCCAATACTAGGATAACCCTTATCGTGTAACTTGTTATATGGAATATTGTTTAATTTTATATAATCCAAAGTTTGTTCCCAACTCCAGTCAATTATTGGATTTATTTTGATCATGCCATTGTGCTGTTCATCTATTTCAATTTTTTTCGAGCCTGCACGGTTCTGAGTTTGGTCATTTCGTAGTCCAGTTATCCAACCGTCTAATGTTGTAAGCATTTTATTTAAAGGATGGACCTTTCTTATACCACAGCAAAGTTTTCTGTTTCCTATGCTTTGATAAAACAGATTCATTCCATTTACTCGAACCATCTGTTCTACCTCGTTTTGATCTGGAAACATAACTTCAAGGTTTATGTTGTATTTATCTCGAATCTCGTCCATCACATCATAGGTCTCCTGATTGAGTCTTCCTGTGTCAAGGGTAAAGATTCTGGCCTTTGGGTTTATCTTCATCATCATATCAATGACTGCTACATCCTCTGCACCAAAGCTTGATGCCATTCCCAGTTTTGGATGAAGAGTGTCAATTGCCCATTTTAGAACTTCTTGTGGAGTTTTTAGATCGTTATTTAACTGATTAATTTGTTCAGCCGTAAACTTGCCCATAAAGAATTGCGTTTCCTCTGGTCATATAATTATTACTAGATTCAGTTACAAAGAAAAATCATTCTAGAGTTATAAAGAACTTGAAACAAAGAAATCAAATGAGTGAGAAAACAGTAATTGTCGTTTTCCCTACAGTTTTTTCTCTAAATAAAATTGATTATCTAATTTCAAATATATCTAAAATTCTTAAAATAAAAAACCAGAGTTATGATAAAATACAACAAAATGATGCTGTCATAATAATAGACGCAAAGGATCCTGTTATTTCATCCTCAATAATAGGTACACTTTTTGGAATTGACAGGATAGCAATTGCAACAGAGGTAGAAAATAGTTTTGATGGTGTTCTTTCCAACATTGTTAAAATTGGTTCAAACCTTCTTCTTAAAGGGGAAAAATTCCTAATAAAAGTAGAAGGACAAACAACCCAATACATGCCAAAAGACTTGGAGTTAGCGGCAACGTCTTTACTAATTGAAAAAACTTCTTATCTACAAACAAAACCTGGTTCTGAAACAACTTATGATAAACTTCTTTACACATTCCTTACAAAATCATATGCCTACATCTGTATTTTTATCGATAAAGGTAATGGTGGAATCCCATTTAATTCTCATAATGAAAAAATCCTTTGTTGTATACATGACGAATTTTCAGCAATTTCATGTCTTCAGATAATTAAGATGGGTTTTGAACCTAAAATTCTAGCATGTTATAAAAATGAACCAGATCTTCTAAACATAGTCAAGATGATAAATCAAATATTATCACATATAATACATGATAAGATTGAACTTCAGTTTTGCAAACTTTCTTTAAAATCATCTGGGAGTTCAGGCATTTTGCTTAAAGTTGCTACCATTACAGAAATACTCATAGTTCTTGCAACCAGAATGAAAATAGAGAGAATCTCAGTTGCAGTTTCATCATTGATATTTCCTTCTCGGTTTATTGAGTACAATGCCAGAGCGGTATTAAAGAAAAATCTGATACCATGGTTTCCTCTTCTAGTAGTGGATAATAGTATTTTTGAAAATGCAAACGAGTTGGGATTAGAAAAATATATGTCTAAAATACAGAATTTATGCAAACTAAAATTTAAAAGCAATAACATATCACAAGACAAAATTCGCAAGATTTCACAGGTAGCAATAAAAACAAGAAAGATAATCATAGTTAAAACAGGTACAAAAAACGTACACG
>DASSAF010000045.1:0-3692 GCA_035685565.1 Nitrosopumilaceae archaeon
AGGCAGGGATGCACAAAAAAATAATATAGCTGCAGCAAAATTGGTAGCAGAACTTGTACGTACAAGCCTTGGTCCACGAGGAATGGATAAGATGCTTGTAGATTCCCTAGGTGATGTCACAATAACAAATGATGGTGCTACGATTCTCAAAGAAATCGATGTTCAACACCCAGCTGCAAAAATGATGGTAGAAATTGCAAAAGCAGTAGATAACGAAGTTGGAGATGGAACAACATCATCAGTTGTATTTGCCGGTGCTCTCTTATCAAAGGCTGAGGAACTTTTGGATAAAGATGTTCATGCTACTGTAATAATAGAGGGTTATCAAGCTGCAGCAGAAAAAGCGCTTTTACTTCTTTCAGAACTTGCAAAAGCTGTAGATCCACGTGAAAGGGAAACTCTTCTCAAAATAGCAAAAACAAGCATGAATTCAAAATTAATCTCAGATGATAGTGATATACTCTCAAAACTTGTAGTAGATTCTATTCTACAGGTGGTAGATAAACAAGGCGAATCCTATAAAGTAGATTTGGATAACATTAAGGTAGAAAAGAAAGCAGGTGGATCAATAAGAAATACTTCACTTATCAAAGGAATTGTTTTGGATAAAGAAGTGGTTCACAGTGGCATGCCAACTAAAATTGAAAAAGCAAAAATTGCACTAGTAAATTCTGCACTTGAAATCGAAAAAACAGAAATGAGTGCAGAAATTCGAATTACTGATCCAACGCAAATGCAGATGTTTCTTGAGGAAGAAAACAGAATGCTCAAAACAATGGTAGACAAAATACGTGAGATTGGCGCAAACGTACTGATATGTCAAAAAGGTATTGATGATATAGCACAGCATTATCTTGCAAAACAAGGCATTCTTGCTGTTAGACGTGTAAAAGAAAGTGATATGACAAAACTTGTCAAGGCAACAGGCGGAAGAATTATCACAAATCTTGATGATATCACAGCAAAAGATCTTGGCGCTGCAGAACATGTAGAACAAAGAAAAGTTGAGACAGACAAATGGGTATTCATTGAGGGATGCAAAAATCCACATGCAATAACACTTCTTCTAAGCGGTGGTTCACAAAGAGTAGTAGATGAAGTAGATAGATCAATGCATGATGCCTTGATGGTAGTTAAAGATGTAATGGAAAAACCAGCAATTGTTGCAGGTGGAGGAGCCCCAGAAGAATTTCTTGCTTCAAGTCTTAAGGATTGGGCTGATCACTTTGAGGGAAGAGAACAACTTGCAATCAAAAAATATGCAGAAGCTCTTGAAATAATTCCTCTTACAATTGCAGAAAATGCCGGCATGGATCCAATAGACACAATGATTACGCTTAGAGCAAAACAGTCTCAGGGAAGAAAGTGGACTGGAATAGATGCAAGAAACACTCGCATAGCAGATATGTTTGCACTTGATATCATTGAGCCAGTAGCAGTAAAAGAACAGATAATTAAATCTGCTACTGAGGCAGCCTGTATGATTTTAAGAATAGATGATGTAATAGCCTCCTCCGGCGGCAGAGGTGGAGGCGGACACGGTCCTCCAATGGGCTAAAATTTTCTCATGTTAGAGAAGCTGCAAAATCTTAATTTTGTTGGCTCAGTTGTTGTTTTAAATGATTTTTTTCTAGACAGAATAATAAAGATAGATAACATTACAAAATTACTTGATCTTGTTTTACAAAAAAAAACTCTTGGAGGAAGTATACGGGATATTCCTCAGGTTGATTTGAAGGGAGGTAATGCAACAAATGTTGCATTTGCACTTGCAAGACTTGGTGCCCCAGTTTCATTGATTGTTGTCGCAGATAAGACCAGTTCACAAATTCTTCAAGATGCATTTTCAGAGTTTCCAAAATCGTCTTTGTATATCATTGACGGAAGACCAGGCATGACTACTTCGTTTGAATTTAACAACAATGGAAGCATTGTCAATGTAATGTTGTCTGATTTAGGTGACAATGAAAATTTTGGACCTGAAAAACTCGGTACAAAAGAACAAAATGCAGTGAAAAATGCCGATGCAATCATAGTAACAAATTGGGCAAGCAATAAGAAAGGTACAGAACTTTCAAAATTTGTATTTGAAAAATCATTAAAATCTTTACATTTTTTGGATCCAGCTGATATACAAACAAGACAAGATGAATTCAAAATGGCAATATCTGAACTTGCACCAAATCTTGATTCTTTATCTCTGAATGAAAACGAATGTAATATACTTTTGAAACAATTTCGATTAGGAAATATAACTAAAGAAGATGAAACTAAAAAACTCATTTCTGAACTCTCAGAAAAAACATCAATACCAATCGATTTACATACTACTTTTGGAGCTTTTTGGTCAAACGGTAAAGAGACTGTATTTGCAAAATCTTTTCCTACAATAGTAAAGTTTGTTACCGGTGCAGGTGATGTTTGGGATGCTGCAAATATCTTGGGTTATCTTGCAAATCTTGAACCAAAAGAAAGATTACTTTTTGCAAATGCCACTGCATCGTTGTATGTTAGTAATTCAAATGGCATACCTCCAACAATGCACGAAGTGTTATCATTGGTTACTGAGGCTCAATAGTTGCTGGAGGTTTGCTTGAAATTACATAGCTTACCCAAGCTGCATCCTCAACTTCATTAGTAATTCTATTGCTTATTTTCTCTAAGATATTTGCAGGAAGCCTTGTCCAGTCAGCAGTCATTCCATCTATGGAATCCACAACTCTGACAGTAACAATATGACCATATTTTCGTTCATCTCCTACCACTCCAACTGCTTTGTCATCTCCTACTGCTGCATAAGCTTGCCAAACTTTATCATTCAAATTTGCTGCGATAAGCTCATCTTCAACAATCTTGCTTGCAAACTTGCAAATTTGCAATTTCTTTTCAGTTACCTCCCCAATTATTCTAACTGCAAGACCAGGTCCTGGAAATGGATGGCGATTTAACAATTTATCTGGTACCCCAAGAGCCTTTGCAACCTTTCTTACCTCATCTTTATAGAGAAAACGTAATGGTTCTAGTACTTGCATGTTAAGCCATGAAGGTAAACCTCCAACATTATGATGCGTTTTTATCACTGAAGCAGGCCCTTTTGAGACACCGCTTTCGATTACATCTGGATAAAGCGTTCCTTGAGCCAACCATTTGAAAGGACCATTTTTTTCAGCAAATTCCGTAAATATTTGGACAAATTCTTCACCAACAATTTTTCTTTTTTGTTCAGGATCTGTTATTCCCTTTAATCTTTTAAGAAATCTTTCTTTTGCATTTATGTGTGTAAAATTTACTGTAAAATTATTTTGGAACATGGTTTCTACCTCTTGCTCCTCATTTAATCTTAAGAGGCCATTATCCACAAATACGCACTTGAGTCGGTTTCCTATTGCTTTTTGAATCAAAAGTGCTGCTACTGTAGAATCTACTCCTCCACTTATACCGCAAAGGACATTACCATCTATCTTTGAAATTTCAGTGACAGTGGTTTCAATAAAGTTTTCAATTGTCCAATCCTGTTTTGCTTTACAGATGTTTATTACAAAATTCCTAAGAATTTCTGTGCCTTTCTCAGTGTGAACTACCTCGGGGTGAAATTGTATTCCATAAATTAGCTTTTGTTTATTTGCAATAGCAGCTGCATGAGAACTTTCAGTATGACCTATTATGTCAAAACCATTTGGAATTTTTTCTGC
>DASSAF010000046.1:0-1774 GCA_035685565.1 Nitrosopumilaceae archaeon
TACTTTGAGGGAGGAATAGATATCGTGAATTTCTCCATCTTGGACTAGAGCTGTCTCTTCGTGCTGGTGGCCACATAGAATAATGTGAGATTGGCTGTTTTTTGCCTCATCAAATGCGGAAGACGCCTTGTAATGATATCCGGAATAATCAAAGAACTCAAAATCTTCTGGAGTAAGCCTTTGCCATGACCTGTGATATAGCCAGGATTCGTCGTTTGCATTTTTTGGTGTGATTTTTTTTGGATCTAGTGGCCCGCCATGGACGCATAGTAGTTTGTTTTTTTTATCTGTGAATAGCTGCTGGCCAAACGTTCTGTCGTTGTTTTGTTTGAAAAATGCAATGTCCTCGTTGTTTAGTTTTGTATGCGCATCCATGCTTTCTATTGAACTAGCTCCGATCATCTTGTTAGATAGGAATGCCTCGTCATGGTTTCCCATCACGGAATGAATTGGATAATTTTTTTCTAATGATTGTAGTCTATCCAGTACTTGTTTTGGATAAATGCCTCGTTCCAGTACATCGCCAAGGTTTATGATTCTGGAGAAACTACCATATTTTTTTACAAAATCACTGCTTGATGCCATATCTAGGATTGATTCTAATCCATCAATGTCAGCGTGAATGTCAGAGAAAACTAGATCCATGGTATAATCAGATTTTTAACCTAATATCTAATTTTTCGTGTTAATTTTTTGAAATGAATCATCTGGTATTGTTAGATCTGCGTATGTTTTTGGGTGTATGATTTTTGCTAAAATCTCAAGGCCTGTTACAGTCCTTGGTCCTGGTTTGCTAAAATACTCGTTTGCATTTACTGCATAGACTTGTCCGTTTTGTACTGCTGCAAGTGATTTCCATTGTGGATTGTTTGCAAGTTTTTCGTATTCTAGAATGGTTCTTTTGATATCAAATCCACATGGCATGAGAACTATAACATCAGGTTCGTACTCTATTGCTTCATCTATTTTCATGCGTCTTGACGGATCACCGCCAGAAGCTAGACCGTTTATTCCACAGACCATTTCTACCATTTGCGGTACCCAGTGGCCTGCAGTAAAGAGTGGATCAAGCCATTCTATACAGAGAACTTTTTTTGGCGGTTCAATTGATCTGCGATTTACGTATTGAATTCGCTTTTGTAATTCCAGAACTAGCTTTTCAGCCTCTTTTGTTTTTCCTACCTTGTTTCCTATTGTGATTATGTTGTCTAAAATGTTCTCAAGATTATGTGGGTCTAAAATTATAACTTCGGGTTTGTTGTGTAAAATGGTGACTGCCCTGTTTACTTCTTTTGTATAAGGAGAGCATACTTCGCATATTCCTTGGGAGATGATAAGATTTGGATTTGCATTTTTGAGTGTCTGTTCATCTAAAATGTAAATGTCTTTTCCAGAATGCATTGAATCTACTACCTTGTTGTCTATTTCTTGGCTTGTCATGGTATTTGGATCAAAGGAGGAATGAATTACGCGTGGCTTTGATTTTGCTTGCTCTGGATAGTTGCATTCATGTGTTACGCCTACAATTTGATCTCCAACACCTAGCTCATATAGTATCTCTGTTGCACTTGGGAGAAAGGAAACAATTCTGTTTGGCATTTAAAATATTTGTGTAACAATCTCCTTTAAAGTTCCCTCAAAACTTAAGAATAACTCGCAACTCGAATGAGTTTGTTGAGTAATTATACTGTAATAGGCGGAAAAGCTTCCGAAGACCTTGCTAAAAAAATAGCAACAAAGCTAAAGGCAAAGTATCTAAAATCAGAATTACGAA
>DASSAF010000047.1:0-3503 GCA_035685565.1 Nitrosopumilaceae archaeon
TATACAATTCCACCCAGAATTTAATAGTAGACCAGGATTTCCAGAGGTATCATTTGAAGCCTTTGTAAATGCTGCAGCTAGCGCATGATTATTTTGGAATTTCGTAGATTCTTTGTCGTGTATCTCGTAAAGAAACCCTTCTTTTGACATATCCTTTGTCAAGTAAATGACGCAAAGCAAGCCTTACTGTTCTATCTGGAAGAAGTGTTTTTGACGCTAATTCTTTTTGTGTCAGCGAACCCTCATACTCTAGTGTCTTTAACAAGAGTTTTGAGCTAGGCGGCATGTTTAGAAGATCATCAGCAAGTTTTACCTTTCTTGTTAATGCAGATACAGTAGTAGAATCCTTCCTCATTCGTATTATATTTGCAGGTATTGGAAATTTAGTACATGCAACCATCTGGTCAACTTTAAAACGGTCCTTCCCATCCATGACTACTTCACATCTAAGGCTAGATGAAATGTCATCAATCTCAATTGAGCTGTCATCAGATACAATTAGTGGCCTTCTTGTAATATCTAATGAGTTTACTGAAACAATTCCAAAAACTTTGGAATCTTGAAATATAGCAGGCCCACCTGCAGACATGGAATATGCCGAAGAACCAATTGGTGTTGTTATGATAACACCGTCACTGCTATCATGCCAGACTTCTTCACCGTTTATTCTTAATACATGTTCAACCAGAGTCGCACTTTTTGATGAAAATATTGCAACGTCATTTAATACAGGATAAACACTTTTACCGTCAATTTTTACACCAAGACGTGTAACATGCTCTATTGTAAAATCTGTTTTTTTTAATCTATTTAGAAATGTAGGAAATTCCTTTAAATCAAGTTGAGCAAGATATCCGCTTGATTCAAATTCATTTATTCCAAGTACTGGAACAGTGGTATTCAAGTCTTGATGAAAATAATTCCTGACTCCCCTGTCACCACCAGTAACTACCACATAATCAACATCTTTGGAAAGTTGTTTGTTGCCTAGCAAAAATGATTCTATACCGTGACTTTCAAGCGATAGTTTTACGGATTTTACAGTTCTTTCTTGATCTTGACTAAATATTGCTACTCGCATGATGTGATTTCAGTTTTTGTGCAATAAAAGCCTAGATGTGCTTGAATTTCACTTGGTTGTACAGGTATGCCGCATTTTTTTCAATATCACCTTGATATGGAATCTTGGAAAGTCCTGTTTCTTTTGTCTCTAATGCTGCTTGTGCTGAGCCTACAGCAAAACAGATTGCCCATAAAACATCTTTTTCCTTTAGAAACGTACATGCAAAAGTAGCACAAAAAATATCTCCCACCCCGGTCGTATCGTCAACTTCGATGTTTGGAATTGTCAAGTAGTACAACCTGTCTTGTGCAAGCAATGTAATTTCGCGCTTGTTTGTGTATAGAATGTATTTTGCTCCTTTTTTCTGTAGTGCCAACATTGCACTAGTTTCTGTCAAACCTGTGAGAGAAAAGGCTTCTTCTGGATCAACTTTGATTGCAGATATTTTTGAAAGATCAAGACTAGTTCGTTCAAGAAATATCTTATTTTTTTCATCTACTCTTCTCAGAAAACCTTGTGGATCAAGCAATGTAAATGCAGAATTTTCTTTTATTGTATCAAGTGTTTCTTCAGATATCTCATCAAATACAGGACTGACTATACAGCCATCTGCGTCAGTTTTCTCATATTCTATTTTATCACATTTTGTTTTCAAATACAGACTCCTATCAGTACCAGAAATCTCTAGTAAAAATCTCGTAGTAGGATTTTGTGAGAGTGCGTTTTGCGGAATTAATAATTTATTTTTTTCCAAGTATTCTCGAAATCCAAAATCTGGTCCTATCTTTGTGTGAAATTCTACATCAAATTTTAGAGACCTAGCAGTCAATCCGCAATAACAAGCTGGTCCACCCGCAGTCTCAACTAATGTACCCGCTCGAGAAATTTCATCAATTGTACAATGTGAAAATATTCCAATCTTCATCTGTTTCTTGGATTAGTTGTACCCATTTAGTCTTTTTTAGATCGTTTCTTCTCTAAACAGACTATGCATAATACCTGACCTTCTCTATGGGTCAATTCAACATTTGATGACAAACAAACATGGCACAAGCCACACATAATCTATTAAGAAACATACCGACTTAAATTTGTTAAATTTTTTATATACCAACAAGTAATTCAATCTAAATCAGATTCTTTTTAAAATGATTCAACGAAATAGGTGTTGAATCAACATTTTTCCATTATTGATATCTTTAAGATCTTCAAACCATATTCTTTTTTAGCTTCTACGGGTACACAAATCATGGAAGAATCTGAAAAACCATGTCATGCAGAAATCACAATAATATCAAAAAACATGAATTTCTGTCCAATCTGTGGTTTTTATTATCCAAAAAATGAGAAATAATAAAATCACGGAATGGTTTTACTAAATAGTCATTATCTTAGTCTTATAGGTAAACAATTTATCCTGTCAGATATATTCTAATGAAGACCATTAGAACTCCAACGGAATGATGTTAATTATGGCAATCCTTTGACCTATGGAGACGCTATGGTCGTTTTTAACTCCAGTATAAGAAAGAATAGATTTTTACACATGAAAACTAACGCTGTCTAACTTGAATATCATTATAAAGAACCAAATTAGATGATAATCATGCCATTAAAGCGAGCTAGTCGTGGACGACAAAAGGGAGGAAAGGGATCCTCAGGACGTATTCAATGTACAAACTGTGGTGCTACAGTTCCACGAGACAAGGCAAAAAAAGTTACATCCAGATTAAATCTTGTTGAACATACACTTGCAAAAGAGCTAAGAGCTCAAGGAGCATACATTGCATCTCCAACAGTATTGAAATGGTATTGCATATCATGCGCAATTCATTTTGGCATACTAAAGATTAGATCTGCAGACTCTAGAAGAAATACTGGTAGACTACGATAATCAATCTTTAATGTTTCTAGCTGTTGCAATTATTCTTTGAATAAAAGTTATTCCTGCGATTATAACAACTACTATAATGGCATAATCCATTCTTACCATTCCAATTATAGCAATAATCAGTAATCGCTCTGCGCGTTCTCCAATTCCAATTCCTTGTAGCTGTACTCCTAGCGATTCAGCTCTTGCTCTTGTATAACTTACAAGAAGTGATAGTGTGATTGCTAAAAGAACCACGTATCCTTCAGAATATCCACCAATCAATATCCCGAGAAATATTGCTACTTCAGCAATCTTGTCAAATATAGAATCCAAAAAGGCACCTTTTTTTGATGTCTTTTGTGTAACTATTGCAACCTGCCCATCAACAATATCAAAAAATCCTGAAACCAATAACAAGATTCCTCCAATTACAAAAGAATATTCAAAGTGTAAAGCATAGATCACAGCTGATGCAAACGCAAATACAAGACCTATTGCAGTCCAAAAATTTGCAGACAATCCTGTTGATGCAAATATTGTTCCAATTTTTTGCAAAGTGGGTTTTAG
>DASSAF010000048.1:0-8683 GCA_035685565.1 Nitrosopumilaceae archaeon
CGTTCTTTGCAACAGAATTACCCTGTTTAATCTTCATTGTCTTGATAACACCATCTTTGTGTGATTTGATAGATACCTGCATTTTCATTGATTCTAAAACGCATACCACATCTCCTTTTTTTACATTATCACCTACTGCCACATTAATTGATACAACTCTTCCTGGAATCTGACTCTTGAGAGATATTTGAGAGTCTACAGCTGATTCTATGCCAGAATTTTTGTAGACTATTTCATCCAACTTCGAATGCTTATCAAATGTTATCTTTACACCATCCACAACTAGTGTCATCTTTGCAGTTGTATTTTCAAGATATTTTGCAAAATGATACGTATTATCCAACATAAACTCGATTCCCTCGGCAGTCATGTTAAGAATCTTGAGATTTCGCTCTTTGCCCTGTATTTTTAACAGATATTCAGAGTTGCTGGAAATTTTAAGAATCTCTGCGTCAAGTTTTTTTTCCTGGTTTTCAATTTTGAATTCCATTTTTATGTCATTCCCAGTTGTGATTTCCAACCAATGCCGTGATCTTTTTGTGTTTTAATTTTGTTTTTTAGGAATTCTGAATGAACAATTCCAGCAGCAAGAGCTACATCAGTTTTTTCTAGAATTTCCTTTGACATATCTTCACGTAATCTATCCAAAATTTTGAATCTGTCAAGAAAGTCTGTTGACAAATCTCCGTTGATAAATTCTTTACTGTCAAGTATTGTTTTATAGAGAGGAATAGCAGTTTCAACACCTTCGATATAAAAGTCTGAGAGTGCAATGCGCATTCTTTCTCTTGATTCCTCAAAGGATTCACCCCAAGTGATAAGCTTGCCCATCAGAGAATCATAGTATGGCGATACGGTGCATCCTGAAAAAAGATACGTATCCACTCTTACACCTGGACCAGATGGAATATTTACATCTGAAATTAGTCCTGTTGATGGAGCAAAGTCAAGAAACGTATCTTCCGCGTTTATTCTGCATTCTATTGCACAACCATTTACTTTCAAGTCATTTTGTTTGAATGGAATCTCTTTTCCATTTGCTATATCAATTTGCAGTTTTACAAGATCTAGACCTGAAACAAGTTCCGTTACTGGATGTTCAACTTGAAGTCTTGCATTTATTTCTATAAAGTAAAACATTCCATCATCAAGTCGTAAGAATTCCGCAGTTCCCGCATTTCTATAATCTACCGCTATTGCCGCTTTTACTGCAAGTTGTCCTATTTCGTCACGTGTTTTTTGATCAACTGCTGGAGATGGTGACATTTCTATGAGCTTTTGGTGTCGTCGCTGAATGGAGCATTCTCTTTCAAAGATGTGCACTGTATTTCCATGGCTGTCTCTAGCCAATTGAAACTCTATGTGCCTAATCTTTGGTAGGAATTTTTCTACAAAGAGTGCAGATTTTCCAAATGCAGCTTTTGATTCTCCAGATGCAAGCTCAAAGGCTTGCTTGAGTTCTTTTTCATCGTGTACTAATCTTATTCCTCTACCACCCCCACCAAATACTGACTTTAACAATACTGGATAACCAATTTTATGAGCAATATCAAGAGCCTTTTCCACTTCTTCAACTATTCCAGGACTTCCTGGTACAGTTGGTACCTTTGCTTTTGTCATTGCATCTTTACATAACATTTTATCACCACAGAGTCGCATTGATTTTCCCGACGGTCCGATAAAATTTAGATTCTTTTTTTCACAAAGATCTGCAAAATCAGCATTCTCCGAAAGAAATCCATAACCTGGATGAATTGCATCTGCACCAGACTTTAGTGCAACTTCAACAATTTTGTCCATGTTAAGATAGCTTTGGGATGGAGAGGCTTGTCCAATATGATAAGCCTCAGATGACATTTTAACATGTCTTGAGTTAATGTCCTCATCAGAATAAACTGCGACAGATTTTATTCCTAAAGCTTGACATGTCTTGATAACTCTTATGGCAATCTCTCCTCTATTTGCTATCAGAATTTTTTCAATCATATCCAATTAGAGATTAATGTTTCCGTGTTTACGTGGTATTCTTTTTTCTCTCTTGTTAGCAAGTGCTTCTAACGCCCTGATTAAAACAGGTCTTGTCTCAGCAGGATCTATCACGGAGTCAATAGTACCATATGATGCTGCAACATAAGGATTAGCAAATTTCTCTGTAAAATTATCTACAAGTTGTTTTTTCAAAGCTTCAGGATCTTTTGCACTTGCAATCTCCTTTCTGTTCATTATTTTTACTGCGGCCTCAGAGCCAAGTACTGCAATCTGAGCAGTTGGCCAAGCATAATTCATGTCAGTTCCAAGATTTTTGCTGCCCATAGCAATGTAAGCACCTCCATAAGCTTTACCAATTATTACAGTAATTTTCGGGACGGTTGCTTCACAGTATGCATACAAAAGCTTGCTTCCATGTCTGATGATGCCACTATGTTCTTGATTAGTTCCTGGCATGTAGCCTGGAGTATCCACTAAAGTAATTACTGGTATGTTAAAACAATCACAAAACCTAACAAATCTCGCTGCTTTGTTAGATGAATCAATATCTAAAGCACCAGCAAGTGATATTGGTTGATTTGCCACTATACCGATAGTTCTACCGTTCAATCGTCCAAATCCAACAACAATGTTTTGTGCAAACAATTCATGAATTTCAAAAAACACGTGGTTATCGACAATTGAATAAACTATCTCTTTCATGTCATAGGGTTGTAATGGATTTTCTGGAATTATGTTTATTAGATTACTATCAAGTCTGTTTGGATCATCATTTGTTAATACGATAGGAGGTCCTTCAGTATTGTTTTGTGGAATATATGATAGAAGAGTCTTCACATAATCCATGCATTGATATTCATTTTTTGCTACAAAATGAGCAACACCACTATTTTTAGCATGAGACATTGCACCACCAAGTTCATCAAATGATACTTCTTCACCAAGAACTGTTTTTACTACTTCAGGTCCAGTGACAAACATAGTTGCCAACTTGTCAACCATTATTACAAAATCTGTCATTGCTGGAGAATATACAGCACCACCTGCAGAAGGACCAATACTTGCAGTAATTTGCGGTATAACACCAGACGCAAGTTGATTATGATAAAAAATATCTGAAAATCCGTCAAGACTAAGAATGCCCTCTTGAATTCTAGCTCCGCCAGAATCAATAATTCCTATGACTGGACATCCAACTCTTACCGCATGATCCATTACCTTGGTTATTTTTTTAGCACCCATTTCACTTAGCGTTCCTCCTAATACAGTAAAATCATATGCAAAAAGAAACACTTGTCGTCCGTTGATGTTTCCGTATCCTGTTATTACTCCATCTCCAAAGAATTTTTTGTCTTGCATATCAAACTCATGATAATGATGAGTTGTAAGTGCGTCAATTTCTGTAAAACTTCCCTCATCTAGTAAAAGATCTATTCTTTCACGCGCAGTAAGTTTACCTTTTTCATGTTGGGATGAAATTTTATCCTGTCCGCCACTTTGATTTGCTTCTCTTTTTTTATGTAAAAAATTTTTTATCTTATTAGAGTGCATGATTGCGAATTAGAAACAAGTCCTAACCTATATTAATTTAATCAGTTTTTACTTCTCTTAATCCATCGTGGCCGCCTTTGGCATTTCTAAACACATTCATTCCTATGTGATAGTTTTCCCACAATGTTTCCAAAGTCTGTAAATCCTCTTCAACTAGCCTTAATTGTTCCTTAGTTACTGTTGGATCAGACTGCATTTTCTTCAGTTTTTCTTTTGTTTCTGCAAGAAGATCTTCCAATCCAACCTCATAGTTAGATTCCCCATGATATATTGGATCTACTGGTGTAATTTTTGTAGTGTTATCAGACATCAGTTTTCCCTGTTTTTAGTTAAATTTTAAGATTTAGTATTGGAAATTTCTTGGCAATTGCCTTTTGATATGAAACAAAGGCATCCTTGTCATCATTACATTTTTTGCATATACATAGTTGTGAAACCTTTGTAAGATCACAATCAGCCGCAAATTCACATTTTGGGCATCCTGCAGGTCCGCCACATATTCCACATCGCAGTTCTAATACATCTGCACATGCCTGATGTTTTACTCCAATGCCCTTTGCCCATAATCCTATTTCGTTTATTTCAATTTTCTTTTTACAAACTATACAAGTACCTGGAAATTTCATTGACATTGTTCTCCAGCTCATTTTAACATAGTCATCTCCTTTTGCATAATTTCATTACCGGATTCATCAAGTCCTAAATCCAGTGTCTTATTCTTCATACAAAACAAAACATATGGAAAATAAAAAGTTGCAAAATCACTTCGTGAAACATGCATTTTTTTTGATAAAATAGCGACAAGTGATTTTATTGCTCTGCCATCCCATCTTAATCTGTTAATAATGGACCATGATAAATTAAATTGTGAATATCGTACAGATGTTCCTTCCTTATACAATCCAACTAATATAGAATCAAGATATCTCAAAAGCCTCCATTCTTGTGTTTTCATTATTTTACCATATAACATGTCAGCTTCTGAGATGATTTCTAACATTTTTTGCATGTCTTCTTTTTCAAGCGAACTTGTTATGACGCTAGAATAAAATGCGTCTATTTTCTCTCTTGGATCAATTCTAAGAGAAAATAAGATGACTCTTGCTTCCTCAGCAGATTTAGCTTTGAAGAATGCATTTACTGTTTCTTCTACATCTAGTGTCACAAAGGATTTGTCAATTTGTGGTTCAAATCCCATAACATGTGCTTGTGCAGAATTTAGTATTGACCTAATATCTCCGCGTGACTGCAAGACGAGTTTCACAATTGTACCCAAACTGATGGTTACTCCTTCTTTTTTTAGGATTGTTTCAAGATAAAATCGTAAAAGTCTTGGGGGAATAGGTCGCATTTGTATTGTTTTTGTGGTTTTTTTGATACTTTTCATCTTATCAGATTTGTCACCATTAGCAGCTAAAACTATTGGCACTGTTGGCTCTTTTAGAATATCGATGAGTGTTTCAACTCCACCATAGTCAGATCTTCCATGTATGCCATCTACTTCATCTACAAAAATCATTGGTTTTCCAAGGACACTAGCATTGCCAAGTATTGGTCCCAGCATTTCTTGAATTCTTTGTTTATTGCGTATATCACTAGCATTTAGTCCTATGAGATCATATCCAAATTGTTTTGCACAGATTGTCGCAAGAGTTGTTTTTCCAATTCCTGGAGGGCCAACTAGTAGTACGGGTTTGTTTCCCTTCATCCATTTACCAAGCCAGTTTACTATCGCTTCTTTTGCTTCTTCATTACCAATCATATCAAGCAAATTTTTTGGCCTGTATTTTTCTGACCACATCAATTTGATCACTGGGGCAAGTTTGCAGAGAATGTTTGCCAGAGGTTTTCCTTTTGTAATTGGTTAAACCAAAAAATGTTGTAATGCTCTACAGTTAAAAATAAAAACTCAAGAAAATTCCTATGTGAAAAATCTTCAGGTAATAATTCTAATGCCATCCTAGCTTCGCTTAGATAGAGATCGCTTTTTTTCATAGTCATATCAAATCCTTTCTTTACATCTCTCATAAGTAGACCATAGTAAAGAGGCCATGAAGGGATTTTGACAAATTTGTTTTTTATTGAATCTTCTATCTCATTTCCACATCCTACTGATTCTGCTGCCTTTGCCATTCCAAGATGAAATATTTCACCAAGCGGGAATCTAGCTAGTGCCATGTTTCTTCCTGCGGTTCCCATAACTGATCTATATTTTTTGTAGCATTGTATCATTTCTTCTTCAGATATTTTGGTTGGTTTTGTTTTGAGTTTGAAATCAAGATATTGACCAATTCGTGCATCTTTGAAACCATGTTCAAATTCTTCAAGAACTGCAGTACCTCCTTTTGCAATTTTATTTCTTGCAAGTCTTAGCAGATACGGATTCATCAGTTTATAGTCATCCAAATATTCTAGATCTTCATCTTTATCCATTATTCTATCCATTGGTTCACTCAAATCTATAGCAATAATGTGTCCGTCAATGACTTCTGTCCGTAATTGGATATCTTGTTTATCTTTAAAATATTCAGAAGATGCGTCATAAAGTGCATTAAAGATAGGAAATGTCATTTTAACAAAATTAGAATTAAGAATTCTTGAAACCCTGTCTTGTAACGTTTCATAGTTTTCAAGTCTTGATTTGACACCTTCTACCTGTGATTTATCAAGTATAATATCAGAAGAGCCAATTTCTTCTGAAAATTTTTGTTGTGTTTCAAAAGGGGAAGAATCTGACTTGATTTCTTTTAATAGATCATTAGTGAATCTTTTGACAAAATTTGGGAATTCTTCTTCTGCATCTTTTTTGTACTTGTCAAATTGTTTGTAGCCTTTACTTTTGAAGAGAGCCTGTTTTACTATTTCCTTTCCAGGTTTTGTGCTCAAAAGTGCTTCTTTACTAAAAATCGAATTGTCTTTACTACTCACATAATGGCAAATCTTACTTTGCTATTTATGCATTGAGCTCCTTTGTGATTTATTTGAAATAAATTAGGATAAAAAATAGAAAATTTGTGAGAGTAATAGAAGTTTTACAGGAAGCATCATTAAGAGTTTACAACAACGTAAAGCATCTAGCAGGAACAGAAGAATCTGGGGGAGATTTTGGAAGAGGTGCTGGTGGAGACATATCAAGGAAAATAGACATAGTAGCAGAAAAAACAGTTTTAGATTATCTTAAAGAAATTAAATTCGATTGCATAGTTCTTGGTGAGGAATGTGGTCGTGTTGAACTTTCTAAAAATCCAAAAGGGTTCATCATCATGGATGCAATAGATGGTTCAACAAATGCTGTAAGAGGAATTCCATTTTTTTGTTGTTCTCTTGCGTTTGCAACTGACAATAAACTTAGTTCTGTTACAGATAGTGTTGTAATGGATCTATCTAATGGAAAGATGTATCATGCAACAAAAGGCAAAGGTGCATTTTGGAATGGGAAAAGAATTCACACTAATGAAAAAAATCATTTATATTTTGTAGTTGGTCTTGACATGTCAGGAATTTCTCAAGATTCACTTCAAAGACTCGCTCCAATAATTTCAGCGTCAAATCACATACGGCATTTTGGTGCAGTTGCACTTGAACTTGCAATATTTGCACGTGGATTAGTAGATGTTTTTGTAGATTTAAGGGACAAATTAAGAATCACCGATGTTGCTGCAGGATATTTAATTGCGTCAGAGGCAGGAGGATACATCATAGACAAATCTGGAAAATCTTTGGATTCAGATCTAAGTTATGAAAGTAGAATATCCTTCGTAGCTGCTGCAAATAAAGAGTTTTTGGACGATATCGTAAAAAAATTAAAAATCATCAAATAATTAGTTATTGAGATAGATATCATTATACGATGTAATAATTTTTAAAATTAAAAGTTATGGCGCCCTTGGCGGGATTTGAACACGCGTCGAGGCCGTGACAGGGCCCCATTCTAGACCGGGTTTTACGAGGAATGGATTTCTCCATACCCCTCTATACTACAAGGGCGTCGGAATATTTTGGACGAAAATCCGAGTTTAAAGGTTTCCTTTAATCAAAAAATTTTGTAAAAGACTAAATTATACGCACCTGTCAACCTTCGCTATGGGTTCGTAGCTCAGCCAGGTAGAGTACCGGACTTTTAATCCGGCTGTCCGGGGTCCGAATCCCCGCGAACCCGCTTTTTTATCATTATAAAGTATAATGTGAAAAATAGCTTCAAGTCATTTGTTCAAAGTTTTTCCAAATAACACGAGTTATCTATCAATTCAAAAATAAAAGGAGGTCTAACTAACTCAGGTTTAATTCTGGAAATTCTGCTTGTTTTACTCCCAAATCATGCTGAAGGGTTCTTATTTTTTTAGCGTACTCGGTCATTTTTGAGGCATCTGATTGCACTTTAGCAATCTTGTAACCTCTCCATGCCTTTTTTAACGCCCCCCAGGTTTGGCCTGCAGTGTAGTTAGGTTTGTCGGTTTGTGGTTGTACGAATTGATACATACTGTTTATCTCATTACGAGAACTTTTTATCTGCAGCCATGTGAATCAAAATCAATAGAAAAGTCAAGATTACTACATTAAAATCACATTTTTCCGTTCATAAATTTAGAAAAATTATGGTTTAGTTCTGATTTTCCTTTATTTTGTTATAGTTTTTATCTTCTTAACAAGATTTTCAAATGCGATCTTGGTCTCATTTGTCCTTTTATCTAATCCTATATGATATGCCTGAATTTTCTTTTTCCTATCTGAAATCATACGTTTTTGTTCTGATCTACCTGATGAGCCTTGAGATATTCTCAGAGTGAGAGAAGAAGTGATAGTACTAGAATGAATTATTTTGTATAGATCATTAATTTTGATTACGTCTTCTTTTATCAAATTCCTTATTTCTTGAACAGAAAGTGCTAAAAGCGGTTTTTTTGAGTTTGAAGCTTTCTGTACTAGTTGTCCAACTATCTTATGAGCACTCCTAAATGGTATTCCTCTCTTTACAAGATGTTCTGCTATATCCAGTGCAATAGAATAACCAGAATCTATGGCCTTTTTCATTTTCTGATCGTTAATTTTCATTGTTTTGAATATTGCATTAATCACTAAAAGTGAAGATATTGCAATGTTGGAAGCAGGCCATATAGAGACTTTGATTTGTTGTAGATCTCTG
>DASSAF010000049.1:0-4632 GCA_035685565.1 Nitrosopumilaceae archaeon
TCATAATCTAGATGACGTTCTCCAGACTTTTGTAATTAACATAATATCTGGAGATACAAACAAAATTGGCTGGATGGATCCTGATACATCATCCAACAAAACTAGAAAAATAAAACCATTTTGTGAGATATACGAAAATGAGATTGTTTTTTACGCGTTTGTAAATGAGATTCCTTTCCAATCAGAACAATGTCCCCATATGAATGAGGGAATAAGAACAGAAATACGGGAATTTTTGAATTCCTTGGAAAATAAACACAGTGGAATTAAAAATAACATGTACAAATCGATAATGAGGATTTCTTCAGTGGTTAAAGACTCTAACTACAAACAAAGAAAAATTTGTTCCAAGTGTGGTAGTGAATGTACTGGAAATATTTGTTCAGTCTGCAGTATGCTTGTAAATCTAAAGCGTGACTGATCCTAATGCAAATATAAGATTTGATTGTAAGAATAAGCGGTAGTAGGGAAGATCGGGGCGCTAGCCGTGCCCCAAATCTGAAACCGGCTATACGCAGAGATCAGATAACTGCTGGGTAAATCTCTAGATAGATAGTACTCGCTTGACTTGCGGAAATGAAATCACGCCGAAGCGGGTGGATGCAGGACTGGAGCTGTCCGAAGGGATAGTCTACAAGACCGAACTGCTGAAATGGATGAGGTCCGGGAGGGAGCAATCCTAAGGCGGAGTATCCACGCTGCGTCGTCTACGTGGCGGATCTTGCTTGACATGAAATGAGACTATCTGCCTAGACTGGAACTGGTAGAGCTACTACTAAATATTCCCTATTTAATGCGATAAACATGGATCTAATTTCTTCAGGACCTGCAAGAAGCTATGATGATTTTAAAAAACAGGTTTCTCCTTTAATGAAGCCAGTATTTGATTCATTAAGAGAATATTGCTTGTCTCTTGGAAAAAATGTAGTTGAAGATGTACGGATGCACCGAGTAGTGTTCTGTAAATCAATGACTTTTAGATTCTTTGCAGACATGGAGCCTCAGCGTGATTCTATCTTAATAAAAATAAGAAGAGATAGAAAGGAACCTCAGAAAGAAATTGAGATAAAGACTGAACAGAATCTTGATGAGATAAAAAATCTTCTTCTTGACGCATATAATACAATACACTAGATCAGGATTTCAAATTTTGAAAACTCACCCTTATAGTTTTCATTTATAATCTCAACATCATCCACTATAGCATTTGGTGGTCCCGTGCGACTCCAGTCTATTACAGAATTTACATCAATATGTTTTCCTTCAAGAACTGCCTCTACTCTTTTGTCTTGAAGATTTTGTACCCAACCTGTAATATTTTTCTTTTCTGCGATATCTTTCATTCCCTGACGGAAATAAACGCCTTGAACTTTTCCTTTGACAAAGATATGAACACGTTTTTGTGACATATCAAAATATTTTTGTTAAAGTCTTAATTAGTTTTGGAATTTTTTTAAGAATTATTGTCTTTCTTTAATTCGTGCTCTACCAGTCTTTCTAGCTGCTATACTACCCACTTTGCGTCCTGGTGGTGCATTTCTTGATACCGTAGAACTTTTACCTACGTGTTGATGCCTTCCTCCTCCGTGTGGGTGCACATAGGCAGCTTGTGCTACTCCTCTTACAATTGGATATTTGTGACCCTTGGATCGTTTTCTTCGCCATGCTGGACCTGCTCTCATAAATGGCCTATCACCAGTGCCACCACCTGCAAGAATTCCAATCATGGCTCTATTTTGAGGATGAAGTGTAGTAAATTTACCAGAGGGAAGTTTTATTGTAACTCCTTCTGAACTGTGAGAAAATACAGTGGCATAAGTTCCAGCTGATTTTACAATAGAACCGCCATCACCAAAGTGCTTTTCAACATTGCTTACGATAGTTCCATCTGGAATATTTTGAATACTAATTACATTTCCTGGAGAAACTTTAGAATTTAATCCAAATTGTACTTTTGAGCCAATTTTAGTACCAAGAATGGATGGGAAGTAAGAAACAGCACCGTTATCAAATCTAACCTTTGCCAGAGGTGCATCGCGACCTGTCTCATGAACAAGATCTATGACTTCGCCTTCTCTCTGTTCTGCAAGTGCAAATCGTGGATATTTTGCTGGAAGTAACTTGCCAGTGGATGCAGCACGAAATTGCATTCCTCCTCGGCCACGTCTTCTAACTAGAGGTCGCTTACCCAAAGTAACAAGCCTACTTTATCTTGTAAATTTTAAGCTTGTGATCGAATTTGTAATGAATAAAAGACGACAAAGGTATAAAAATTAGTTTTAGTCTGTTTAATACATGAGCCAAAATGCACTCTCCCTTAAAGTACTTGAGGCATATACTCGCGATGTTGGGAGAGGAGTGGCACGTATTGATTATGATTCTATGGATTCACTTAGTGCATCAACTGGTGATGTAATAGAGATTAAAGGAAAACGAAGAACTGTAGCTAAATGTCTTCCACTTTATCCATCAGATGAAGGAAAAGGAATTATCAGAGTAGATGGACTTGTACGAAATAATGCTGGAATAGCAATTGGTGACACTGTTGCAGTTCGAAAAATAAAAGCAGTAGCTGCAGAAAAGGTGGTAGTTGCCCCATTAGAAGCAATTCCTCCAATAGACGAAAGATATCTTGCAGATGCACTAGAAAGTGTTCCTTTGATTAAAGGAGATAATGTTATGGTGCCATACTTTGGAGGCAGGCTTACTTTTCAGGTAATTGGTGTAACACCTGCAGCAGATGCAGTACTTGTAACTCAAAAAACAGTATTTCACATTGCAGAAAAAGGAGAAACACTACGCGGTGTTCCACAAGTAACCTATGAAGATATTGGAGGTTTAACTGATGAAATTAAAAAAGTTAGAGAGATGATTGAGCTTCCTCTAAGACACCCAGAAATTTTTGAAAAACTTGGAATTGAAGCACCAAAAGGCGTCTTGCTTTATGGACCGCCTGGTACTGGTAAGACACTATTAGCAAAAGCAGTAGCAAATGAAAGCAATGCTCACTTTATCAGCATATCAGGTCCTGAAATAATGAGCAAATTTTATGGAGAAAGCGAAGCAAGACTAAGAGAAATTTTCAAAGAAGCAAAAGAGAAATCTCCTTCTATAATTTTCATTGATGAAATCGATTCTATTGCTCCAAAAAGAGAAGAAGTAACAGGCGAAGTTGAAAGAAGAGTTGTCTCACAGTTACTTTCCCTAATGGATGGTTTAGAAGCAAGAGGCAAAGTGATTGTCATATCAGCAACAAACAGACCAAACGCAATAGATCCTGCACTTAGAAGACCTGGTAGATTTGATAGGGAAATTGAGATTAAAGTACCAGACAAGAAGGGAAGAAAAGACATTCTCATGATTCACACAAGAAACATGCCACTAAGTGATGATGTAAACTTGGATAAAATTGCAGGAATTAGCCACGGTTATGTTGGTGCAGACTTGGAATATCTATGCAAGGAAGCTGCAATGAAATGTCTAAGAAGATTATTACCAGAGCTAAACCTTCAAGATGAAAAACTTCCACCAGAAACCCTTGACAAGCTAATAGTAACTGGAGATGATTATCAAAATGCAATAAGAGAAGTTACACCGTCAGGAATGCGTGAAGTTTTCATTGAAAATCCAGATGTAAGTTGGGACGAAGTAGGAGGATTAGAAAATGTAAAACGCGAATTACAAGAAGCGGTAGAGTGGCCAATGAAGTATCCAACTCTCTACGCCAAACTAGGACATAGAATGCCACGCGGAATATTACTACATGGACCAAGTGGAACCGGAAAAACACTTTTAGCTAAAGCTGTAGCAACAGAAAGCGAAGCTAATTTCATTTCGGTAAGAGGTCCTGAGCTACTATCAAAATGGGTTGGCGAATCAGAACGAGGAATAAGAGAGATATTCAGAAGAGCAAGACAAGCTTCCCCATGTGTAATTTTCTTTGATGAAATTGATTCCATTGCTCCTGTCAGAGGAGTAGGTGGCGAAACAGCAGTTACTGAAAGAGTTGTCAGCCAGCTTTTAACAGAACTTGATGGTATTGAAAGCTTACATGGAGTTGTAGTCCTTGCAGCAACAAACAGGGCAGACATGATAGATACAGCTCTATTACGACCAGGAAGATTTGACAAGATAATTCTCGTGCCAATGCCAGACAAGGAAGGCAGAAAGAAGATACTAGAGATAAGTACAAAAGAAATTCCAATAGACAGAGAACAAAAATCTGAAGCAGGTAAGAACCCAGACTATGTAGATTTGGAGAAACTTTCAGATTCCACAGATGGACTTAGTGGAGCAGATGTAGCATCCATTGCAAATACAGCAGTCTCTCTAGTCATACATGAATTCCTTGACAAATATCCAGATCAGAAAGAAGCCGAAAAGAAAGCTACTGAAGCCAAGGTAACCATGAGACATTTTGAAGAGGCTGTGAGAAAAGTCAGGACACAAAAAGAGCTCAAGATTGGTGAAAAGGTCGCAGTTCCTTACTACAGGTAATTTTAATAAAATAACACATCTAATCCAATCAAATGCCTAATCATAGTGGATATAAGGGAAAATCTCTCGAATTTTTAGAAAAACACAACCTTCAGGTAGGCAATATCGTCAGTGTTGAGACAGATTCTACCTATT
>DASSAF010000050.1:0-2823 GCA_035685565.1 Nitrosopumilaceae archaeon
TCTCGTATAAGAGTAACATTACCTGATGATTTTTCCAACACTAGAATGTCATTTTTGTCCACAAAATCCATTGTAGTTGGACTGCAACAAATACCTGAAACATATTTTTGAACTGTGAAATCATCATTATCTTTTATACTTGGTTGAGAATATGCAGGCAAAATTATGCAGGCAGGTAATACAATAATCAAAAATAACCAAAATTTCACTAACTAATCCTCTAAATCACTACTTATTAAATTTCAAGAAACAAAGTTCGTCATTGAACCGTTTGCGATATTAGTCAGGATGCATATGACAAAATCAACTCGTTTTCTTCTGCAAACCTTTTAATTTCAAAAAAAGCCCAGTTCAATCAAATGGGAATGAACATAACAGAAAAGATACTTGCCAGGGCATCAGAAAAAACCAGTTTAGCTCCTGATGATGTCGTTTTTGCTAAAGTAGACAAGGTAATGGTTCATGATGTTTCTGGACCTGGGGTGATAGCGGTATTTGAAAAATTGAAAAAACAGGGCATGAGTATAAAAAAGCTCTGGGATCCATCAAAAGTCTGGGTTGCAGAGGATCATTTCGTACCTTCTGCTGATAAGGTATCTGCTCAAAATATAGTACTTCTTACCAATTTTACAAAGGAGTATGGAATTTCAAAACACTTCAAGTATGGAATGGGTCAGTACGGAATATGTCATACATTATCGCATGAGGAGGCAATGGTTTTACCAGGCGAGGTCTATGTTGGAGGGGATTCACATACTAATACCACAGGTGCGCTTGGCGCGTTTGCAGCAGGTCTTGGTCATACAGATGTTGCCTATGTTTTGTTAAATGGAAAGATATGGTTCAAAGTACCGCCAACAATTTACTTTAAGCTAAACGGCAAATTACCGAATCATGTAATGGCAAAAGATTTCATACTAAAAATTATTGGTGACATTGGTAACGATGGTGCTGCATACAAGACAATGCAATTTGGAGGTAGTGGAGTTTCGGAAATGTCAGTTGAAGAACGTCTTACTTTGACAAACATGACTACAGAAGCTGGAGCAAAAAGTGGAATCATAGAACCAGATCAAAAACTGAGAGACTATTTATCTGATAGAGGTGCAACAAAATACAACGAAGTTCATGGGGACCACGATGCACAATATGAAAAGTTATACGAATACGAAGCATCTGAACTTGAACCGACTGTTGCAAAACCATTCTCACCTGAAAATATTTCTGTAGCACGTGATTTGTCCTCAATTGATCTAGACAAGGCTTACATTGGTTCTTGTACTGGTGCGAAACTTGAGGATCTAAGAGCAGTAGCAAAAATTCTCAAAGGAAGACATGTAAAGATTAGAACCGAGATCTTGCCAGCAGCAATTTCAATTTTCAAAAAGGCAATGGATGAGGGTCTCCTTAAAATTTTCATGGATGCTGGAGTAGTTGTTGGTCCACCAACTTGCGGTGCTTGTTGTGGAGCGCACATGGGAGTCTTGGCAAAAGATGAGGTTTGCATCAGTACTACAAATCGTAATTTTCCAGGAAGAATGGGACATTTAGAATCAAAAACATATCTTGCATCACCACTTGTTGCGGCAGCATCAGCTGTCACTGGAAAGATAACTGATCCGAGGGATTTAAAATGAAAGGTTCTGTAATAAAATATGAGAAAGATAACATCGATACGGATGTAATCCTTCCAGGTCCTTACCTCAAGATTCATGACTACAAAGAACTTGCGAAACACGCAATGGAAGGTTTGGACAAGGATTTTCATTCCAAAGTAAAGGAAGGTGATTTCATACTGGCAGGCCGTAACTTTGGGTGTGGTTCATCAAGAGAACATGCCCCAATTGCACTTTCGTATTCAGGAATAAAAGCAGTTTTGGCTTTGTCATTTGCAAGAATATTTTATAGAAACGCAGTAGATGGTGCATTTTTATTGCCAATAGAAATTGATGAAAATGCATACAATGATATTTCACAAGGTGATACCCTTGAGATTAACATTGGAAAAAATGAAATAAAAAATTTAACCAAAAGTAAGACTTATCCGATGAAGCCTTTTCCTGAATTAATTGGAAAGATTGTTGCTGCAGGTGGATTGTTCAATTACAAACCATAACAGATATCCTTTCAAATTTTTCTGTGTTATTTTAGATTTAGAAGATCAGGAAATGATATTTATTGAGGACTTCTGATGCAGAAAATAATTGACTCAAAATTACATAAATGCAGATACTGTCAAATTAACGGAAATTTTAAAGCTAGATGATTCTATTAGGTTTGTAGGTAAAATAAAAAATCGCAAACTGCAATCATTTGTGAGACGTGAAAACAAAATTCCCTTGCTTAATGAGGAGTTGGATAACATGGCTCATTATCAAGCTTCGGTGAAGGCAAATATGGAAAATATGTTTGATAGTACTCTAGGCAAGACAAATTGGATGATTACCTCAAAAGAAAAAGTAAAACTAATCACGCTTTTTTTAGATGATGGTCTACTGATATTCTCTACAGAATCTGACGCAAATCACGATGAAATAATCACAAAAATTCAAAGTTTGAATCTAAATTTCAATTAATCAAGATCAAGATTTTTTATACCATTATATCTTGCATATACAAAGAATCTCTGTATAATGTCACAAACACTATTTGAGAAGATTTGGGATTCTCATATCGTATTAGAACAGGATAATGGACCCTCCTTACTTTATGTAGATAGGCATCTTGTTCACGAAGTAACATCGCCGCAGGCTTTTGATGGATTGAGGATGAATAAACGAATAGTACGAAGAACTGACCTCACATTTGCTACAATGGATCACA
>DASSAF010000051.1:0-4941 GCA_035685565.1 Nitrosopumilaceae archaeon
ATAGATTCTGAGGAAATCTTGGCATCATTTATCATGTCTGATAGCGCAGCTAACATCCCAATGCTCTCTTCCAACCCGCCCAATTTTCTCCCCAATCTTAACCAAAGTATTTTCATATAAAAACTATTTTTCCAAAGCTGGAAATGATATAAAACATGATCACTAAGCCAATCAAAAATTGTAATCATATTTTATTTATTCTGAAATCACTTTGAGAAATCTTTCAACTGGTTTATGTTCCGTAAATTCTCCAAGTTCCTTTTTGATTGATTCCACAATAACTGTATGTGATTTACCAAACAAATCTTTGAGTGCTTTAGCTAGATATTCTGGGGGTTCATAACAATCTCCCAAATAGCAATTGATGTTCTTCATACAAGTTATGAGAAACTTGGTCTAGTGCTGTTTTACCAATTCCTAATAATACCTTTTCAATAACAAATACAACTAGCGCCTTTCTTGCATGATCACTATCTACGTTCATTCATGTGATAGGCCAAGATCTTATAAATAATTTATCAACAAATCATTATTCTAATAATACTTCAAAATATGACTCGATATTGATGTAAAAACTATGTTATGAAAATGATAATCAAAACAGTCTCGTTTATCCTAGAGATCTTGAATGTTTTTGTGTATGTGGTCTTTCGCCTGGGAATTTTCTTCTCATGTGACCAGAGGGTCTTCCATAAAGCAGTTCCAAGAACCAAGCTTCGTGCTCTATCTCTTCTCTTAGTATGTCCTTTGCTACATCATAGGTAGCAAAATCTTTGTTAAATGTCATTTTACACATCTTATTCCAATTCACAATGGCGCCCTGTTCTGCTTTTAGGCATTTTTCTAAAATTGATTTAATGTCTGTTTTGTTTGGAGGCAACTGCAAAAACTCACAACCAGACATTTTGATAAATGCCTGTGCATCATTTGGCAAACTACCACCCAACTCATAAATTCTTGATAGCGATGATTCAAAATGAGAGAGATCTTCAAGTCTTGCATCTTCAATCACGCCCTTGATTCCTTCTCCTTCCATCCCAGTACAGTGCATTCTTAGATTTGTGAAATAATAATACGCAGTAAATTCCACTGATGCATTGTAGACTAGTTGTTTTATTATTTCCTTGATGTCAGCTCCATTTTGTTCGAGCAATTTGACGCCAATTACATCTTGATTATTTTTTGTCATGTGAAATTCTTCCTTTAGATAGGCAAACAATTTACTAATCAGAATATAAAGAGATCGCTGACAGGAAAATTATTTGGGAATTAGTGCATTATAGGAAGTTCTGGTATATGATTGAATGATTCAAATCAATCATGTTTGATTAGAAAAGTAAACTTGTAGTAACTAAAACATGAATATGATAATTTGCAAAAATTGCTAATTTTTCACAATTCACTTTAGAAAACAATGGATATAGAGAATTTTTTAGCACAAATTAATCTCAATCTTTATATTTAATTCATTAGTATACTAATGATTAGTCGACTAACTAATATGATAAAATATGACTTTGAATCAAGCGTTGGATTTATTGTAAATAATGCCGCCAAAGCCTTCCAGAAGGCATTAGACGCTGAGCTTCGAAAAAATGTAGGTGTTACTATTAGTCAATGGCGTGTAATTAGTACACTTACAAGGCAACCGGGTATTACCCAAAAAGAGATTGCAGATAGAGTTGGGATAGAAGGCTCTACACTTGTACCTATAATTGACAAAATGGAAAAGGACGGTTTTGTAAAAAGGAAATTAGATGCTGAAGATAGAAGAATTAATCGAATCTACCTGACAACCAAGGCCGATGATCTCTGGAATTCTATGATAGAGTGTGCATTGAGAATAAGAAAACTTTCTACTAAAGAAATTTCAGAGGAACAGATCAAAACAACGCTAGACGTTTTAAGAAAAATTTCAAAAAATCTGACAATTTATTTTGATGATGCTGACTCTAATTTAATTACTTTATCAAAAAAAATCAAGGCTTGAAGCGGTGTAAAATATGGTAATGCCAAAAGATGCAAATGACATACAATCTCCTTCAGACAAAATCCCGCGATCTGCTTGGAAAACCCTTGCAATTCTTAGTCTGATTGCTACAATGTCCATGTATGCTGAAACAATGCTTGTCCCAGCAATCCCTGATCTTATCAGAGATTTTTCCATTTCGTATAGTACATCATCATGGATTCTTACTACATATCTTATTGCTGGTGCCATAATGACTCCTATTTCGGGCAAACTTTCAGACATTTATGGAAAAAAGAAAGTTTTGCTAATAATTATGATAATTTATGCTGCTGGCGTTTCTGCTGGTGGATTTACAACTAACATCTATTCTATGCTACTGGTTAGACTTGTTCAAGGAATTGGAATGTCAATGTTTCCAATAGCTTTTGGGATAATAAGAGACCAATTCCCAAGAAGCAAGATTGCCATAGGTCAAGGAATTATCACTTCAATGTTTGCCGCAGGAGCTGTAATTGGACTTGTTGCAGGGGGACATCTCATCCAAAATTTTGGATGGCAGTCTACATTTTTCACAATCATTCCTATAGTGTTGGCACTTTTAGTAATAATTAAGAAGTTTATTCATGTTGATGAATCTCAAAACCCCAATATTACTCCAGAAGGCAAGACAAACGAAAAATTCAGAAACAAGATTGACATTCCAGGGGCAATAGCACTTGCCATATCTATTACATCGTTTTTGCTCACACTTACATTTGTGGAAAATGGAGCTTCCAGCTCATATTTTATAATAGGACTTCTTGGAATTGCAATTGTTTCTCTGATCTTGTTTGTAATGATAGAAAGAAAAACAAAAACTCCACTAGTAGATTTTAAAGTTTTGTTGCACAAAAGCATCTTTCCTGCTAACATCATGGTGATGATTGTAGGGCTTTCGATGTTTATGGTCTTTCAAACAATTCCTGTGTTAGTACGAAGCCCTATACCATTGGGGTTTGGCGAAGATCCGCTAACTACAGCAAATGTCCAGTTGCCTTTTGCATTGGTATTGTTGATATTTGGTCCAACATCAGGTTTTATTATTTCTAAATTAGGTTCTATAAAGCCAATCATAGCAGGAAGTATTATTGGCGCTGCAGGTTTTCTCTCTCTCTTTTTGTTTCACTCCACAGAATCTTTAGTTGCCGCAAACTTGGCTATATTATCTGCAGGTCTTTCCTTAACAAATGTAGGCGCAATGAATATTGTAATGTTGGCAACACCAAAACAATCAATCGGTGTATCACTTGGAATGTCTACACTAATTAGAATAATTGGTGCGTCAATTGGGCCTGCGATTGCTGGTATGTATATGCAAACGCATCAGGTGACGGTGAATGGTTTTACTGCTCATTTTCCATCTGCAGATTCCTACAATCTCATCTTCCTTACTGCTACAATAATCTCAATGGTCTCAATAGTACTTGCAGTAATTTTGTGGAGAACAGTTCCAAAACATCACGTCCATGCTGTTTAAGAGATAATGCCAAAATTTAGTAGTGAAATACTGAATCCCCGATAGTTTTTTTCCAATCTGCACGAATGCCTGGTTTGCCTTTTAATTTTTCTATGTAGTTAAACGCGGATAATCCGGCTGAAGCGCCATCGCCACACGCAGCTATGATTTGTTTGTATGGTATGCTAGTGGCATCTCCAGCAGCAAATATTGCAGGATGTGAAGTTTTACCTCCATCAGAAACTTCAATTTCGCCTTTTGGATTAATTTTTACTAGGTGTCTTACGAAATCAAGATTAATTTTTGAACCCATTTCAATAAACAGACCATCAACATTAATTGTTTTTTCATTTCCAGAATTATCTAATATTGTAATTGATTGAAGATTGTTGTTTCCAGATAACGATTTAACGCTAGATTGTGGAACAAGCTCTACATTTTCTTTTTTTTCAAGAGATGCAATCATATCTTTATCGCCTCCCATTACTCCACCTTTGTAAATTAGATATATCTTTGAGGCCATTCTTGAAAGTAAAATGCCTGATTCCACTAGGTATCCTCCAACTCCGACAACAGCTGTTACTCGATTTTGATAAAAGGGGGCATCACATTTTGTACAATAATGTACACCTTTGTTTGTAAATGCTGACTCATTTTCAACTCCCAAATTATTTGGAACTTTACCTGGTGCTAATACTATTGCCTTTGCAATATATTCAGAGCGGTTTGTTTTTACCTTTAAACCTAATTCGGTTTCATCAATTCTTTGAACAGTATCATAAATCATCTCACCATTAAATGTGAGATATTGATTTTCTAGCGTCTTTGCTAATAATGGACCGCTTGACATAATTGTACCTGGATAATTTTCAAGTTTTGGAATTAGATTCAATTGTCCTCCAAGATCTTTTGAAATTAGAAGACACGATGCTTTTTGTCTTGAAATAAATATTCCTGCAGATAAGCCAGCAGGTCCGCCTCCCACTACGATAATCTCGTATTCTTGAACCAATTTAGTTTACAGTTATAAGCGAAGTAATGTTGTTTATGCCATCAATATTATGCAAATCCACATCTATTGCATTTTTTATTTCTTGCATATTGTTTGATTCTAATATTATCAAAATATCATAAATACCATACGTTGTTTTGATTGCCTTTACAGTTGGTATTTTTTTTGCTTGCTCCATTATATTTTTTTGATGCTTGTAATCTACATTTAGCAAAACATAGGCTTCATTCATTAGGTATTAATCATTTACATGTGTTAAAAAGTTTAGGATAAAACTAAAATGGAAAGATTATGGTATATGATCCAAGTCAAATATATCATCAAATAATTCAATATTTTATCAAACATGATTTGAGGATTAATTAATTTTATTTGATGATTAATTAATTTTATTTGATGATAACCCTAAGATCATCTTTAACTTTTATCGGTCTTTGTTTTTAAGAGATTCTAATTCGTTTT
>DASSAF010000052.1:0-9146 GCA_035685565.1 Nitrosopumilaceae archaeon
ATAACAGGTGAACATGGAGATGGCCTTGCTAGATCAGAATTTGTAAAACAGCAATATGGAAATGATGTTTATTCTGTTTTCAAGAAAATAAAACAGGAATTTGACCCAAAAAACATTCTAAATCCAGGTAAGATAATAACTACAAAAAACAACATGACGAAAAATCTTAAAATTTGATCAGTACACTATTTTATTTTTGTTCCAAGCGGCACATCTTCACTTACTGTTAGCCAGAATGGTTTATCGTTTACATCTGCAGCCAAAAGCATTGCATTTGATTCAAATCCTGCAATATTTCGTGGTTCTAGATTTGCGATAACAACCACAGTCTTGCCTACTAGATCTTCTGGTTGATAATACTCCGCACCGCCAATTATTACTTCACGTTTTTCGTCTCCCAAATCTATAATTCCTTTTATTATCTTCGATTTTCCAGGTATTTTTTCTGTGGCAAGTATTTTGGCTATACGAATATCGAGTTTGGCAAAATCATCATATGTTATGTTTGGCACACCAAGAATAATTTTATCACATTAAAATTGATTTCGAAAATTAAAATGTCTATTTTAGATCTCAATATACTAACGCTTTCAAATTTAGTTCAATACTTGAGTCATAAGTTAATTTTAATAACCATTAAAATCAAAAATAGATAGATATAACATGAGTATCGCACAAAAGGAACTTGTAACTATACGCTCAAAATCTCTATCAGTCATCGTACCCACATATAATGAATCTAAAAATATTATCGGTATACTAGATTCTTTACGCAAATATCTACTACCTATTGGCATTGATACAGAGATAATAGTAGTTGATGATAATTCACCTGATGGTACAGGAAACATTGTTGAGGAATATGCAAAAAATTCTAAAAGAGAAAATTCCCAGTCTGTTCAAATCATACATAGAAAAACAGAACGTGGTTTGAGTTCTGCAATTCTTGCTGGCATCAAGTGTGCCAAAGGAGACTCTGTTGTTGTCATGGATAGTGATTTCTCACATCCTCCACAAACTATTCCAAAAATGATAGAGGAGCTTCAAAAATCAGAGTGCGATATTGTGGTAGCATCAAGATATGTTAATGGTGGAGCTGTAAAAGGATGGCCATTTAAACGAAAAATTATCAGTAAAGGAGCAACCAAAATTGCACGACATGGATTAGGAATAAAAATCAAGGATCCCATGTCTGGTTTTTTTGCGTTCAAACGCAGTATTATTAATAATATCAAGTTTGATGCCATAGGATACAAAATACTTTTAGAAATACTTGTAAAAGCCCGTGGAGTCAAAGTTAAAGAAATTCCATACGAGTTCATAAATCGTAAAGAAGGCTCAAGTAAGCTCGATACATCAGTAGCTGTTGATTATGCCAAGTCATTATGGAAGCTATACAGATATGGAAAAACTATTCGTGAAAAAGAAAAACGGGTTTCAGTACGTTTTCTCTCAAAGGCCGGACGATTCTATACTGTTGGCTCCTCAGGTTTACTGGTGAACTATCTAGTTTCTTTTCTTTTTGGAGTAGTGCTATCTAATTTATGGTATATTTATGCAACTATGATAGGAATTATATTTTCTATGACATCAAACTTTATTCTAAACAAAGTGTGGACTTTTGAAGATAGAGATTTCAATCTTAAAAAAACTCTCAGGCAATACGGATTATTTTTGGGCTTTAGTGGAATAGGCGCGATATTTCAGATTTTCATGATTTACATCCTAGTAGAATCAAGACATTTGAATTATTCTGTAGCACTCTTTGTAGCAGTTGTCATAGCATCCGTAGGAAACTTCATCTTAAACAAGAGATGGACTTTCCAAGAAAAAATTTGGAGCTAATTTGTCGGTAACTAATCAAGTATTGCTACATTAAAAATATGAAATCTACTTTTTATGAAAATTAATCGTGTCGCAATTGTTTTTCTTATAATACCACTGGCATTATCTGCATTTACACATCTGTGGAATCCCATAGGTTTTCCAGATATTTTCTATGATGAAGGAATATACATGTACAGGGCCATGAATGTGTTAGCAGGCCAAGGACCGCAAACTAATTCCTTTCACGATCATCCATTTTTTGGACAGCTGTTCTTGGCAGGTACATTATCTTTAACAGGTTATCCAGATTCTCTTCATCCCAAAGCTGATGCACATTCTATAGAAATGCTCTATCTAGTTCCACGCGTATTGATTGGTCTGCTTGCCATAGTTGATACTTTTCTGATATTCAAGATCTCAGAGCGTTGTTATTCAACAAAAGTTGCTTTTTTAGCTTCAATCTTGTTTGCAGTTATGCCAGTCACTTGGCTTTTGAGAAGAATATTGTTAGATTCCATATTACTTCCATTTCTGTTGTCATCCATACTTTTTGCAATTTATGCAAAGGATTCTCATAACAAAAAATTGTTTGTCATACTTTCAGGAGTTTTACTTGGGATCACCATTTTCACAAAAGAAACTGCCTTTGTCATGATTCCATTAATAGCAATTCTAGTATACCAAAATACTAAGAACAGAAAGATTCTGCTAATGTGGCTCATTCCAGTGATTTTGATACCAATGATATGGCCAATTCAGAGCATTGAGAATAACCAATTTCATAAATTTTTTGTCGATATCTTGAATCAGGTTCATAGACAAAATAACAACTTTGTGAACATTGTAAGAAATTTTGCTGGCTATGATCCAGTTCTGTTAGTATTAGGCGTAACTGGAACTATTTATGCAGTCATAAAAAGGGATTATATGATTTTGTTGTGGATAATCCCATTTGTTATATTTCTTGCATCAATAGGTTATGCTCAATATTTTTATTGGATTCCAATATTGCCTGCGTTTTGTATTGCAGCATCCAAATTTATAATAGACAAGTTAGAGAGCGTAAAGAAAAACAAACAGCTAATTGCCACATTTTCCGTAATAGCTAGCGTATGCATTTTTGGATTTACAATGTCAACATTATTAATTACTACAAACATTTCAGGCCAATTTGAAGCTGCAGCATATGTTGTTCAAAATGTTCACAATAGCAATAATCCTAAGGATATTAACAATACAACAATTATTTCAAGTCCAGATTACTCGTGGTTGTTTACGTATGTTTACAAAATACCCGATGTAGCTCCCGATTACAGATACTTATTATTTCATCACGCTTATACTGAAAAGATTCTTCTAATATCAGACACTCACTTTAGGGATAATATCAATGCAGGAAAACAACTCCAAGATGTATACAATAACACTGTCTCAATTAAGAAGTTTTATGGTGGAGTTATAAAATATGACTCAAAAGGATATCCGTTTACCAACATGGTTCCAAATTATGAAGGAAGTGTGGTTGAGATAAGGGAAAGCAAATAATCAAAAAGACAAACAAATCAAGACTAATATGTAGACTGTCAAAAAATATTTGATATGGTTCAGATACAAAGTTCTGTTGACATAAATGCCCCACTTGAAAAAATTTGGAATATTGTATCTGATCTTGACGCAGAGCCTAAATTCTGGAAAGGTACAAAGGAAGTAAGAAACATATCAAAACAAGGAAATGTTGTCATCCGTGAGGTCACGATTGCCTTCAAAGATTCCAAATGTATGCAGACTGTAACCTTGTATCCCATGGAAAAAATTCAAGCTGAATTTACCAAGGGAGTCATAAATGGAACCAAGACAATAACTCTTACACCAAAAGAGGATGCAGTTCGCCTAGAAGCAGTTTGGGACATGAAACTCTCAGGAATGATGGGCATGTTTACTGGCATGGTAAAAAAACACATCCAAACCGGAACTGAGCAGGCACTACAAAGCATAAAACAAGAAGCAGAGAAGTAATTTCATGGAAATTATCTTGGATGTTTTTAATTACATTCTAGATGCCGTTTTAGTTGGAGTTTCTATAACCTGGATTCTATTGATAAAATCAATGCTGGTATCATTTAGAGATTCGCCTTTTTTAGACAAGTTTGAAGCAAGGCCACATCCAAAACCAAAGGTATCAGTTATCTTACCAGCAAGAAACGAGGAAGGATTTATTGAAAAATGCCTTGCTTCACTTTTGGAACAAGATTATGAAAATTATGAGATAATAGCAATTGATGATAGATCAGAAGACAAAACTGCAGAAATAATTAAAAAAATGGCAGAAAAAAATTCCAAGATCATTTACGTATTGGCAGACCCTAAACCAGAAAAATGGATGGGAAAAAATTGGGCTTGCTTTGAAGGTTATAAAAAATCCACTGGGGAACTCTTGTTATTTACGGATGCAGATACCAAACATTCAAAAAAAATGATTTCATTATCAGTGTCACATCTTCTAAGCGAGAGTCTTGATGCGCTTACCGTCATTCCAAAAATGATTTGTCTTGACAAGTGGACCAAGATCACACTACCAATGCTTTCAACCTTTTTGCATACTAGATTTTCAGCTATTCGTGTAAACGATCCATCAAAAAAAACAGGTTACTTTTTTGGGAGTTTTTTCATCATCAAGAGAAAAACCTACGAAAGTGTTGGAACCCATGAAGGAGTAAAAGGAGAAATTGTCGAAGATGGTGCCCTTGGAAAAAAGGTAAAGGAATCAGGCCACAATATGAAAATGGTCCGCGGCGAGCATCTCATAGAGGCAGTTTGGGCACGAGACTGGTCAACGCTTTGGCATGCGTTAAAACGCCTCATGATCCCACTTTATCTTCAAAACAAGAACATTGCAACAGGGATTTTTGTCGCAGTGTTATTTTTGCTTTTCATGCCATTTCCCATTTTGGCATATTCTGCAATCTTTGCAAATTTATCTGAATCATTTTCAGTGCTTTTTATAGTTTCAATTATTACAGTTTCGCTTCTTTATGTTGCGGCAATTATAGAGGTAAAAAAAGGACTATCACTTGGTCTCAGACATGCAATACTTGGTCCTATAGGCAGTTTCATTATTGTCATAGGATTTGCATCTGGGATTTTACAAGCAAAAAGTAACACTGCCGTAATGTGGAGAGGGAGAACATATTCAATGGTAGATCAAATCCAAAATTCAATAAGCTTGTAGAGGAAGGATTATAGATGAACATCCATATTTTTAGATCTTGGATAAGACAACTGTAGTTTTGGGTAGCATTTACGGTGGAGTTGTAATATTATTGGTCTTTGTTTTTTTTATTTCACCACAAAAAACTGATCTTATGAATGGATCTAT
The DNA here is from genome assembly GCA_035685565.1 of Nitrosopumilaceae archaeon. Taxonomy (GTDB): domain Archaea; phylum Thermoproteota; class Nitrososphaeria; order Nitrososphaerales; family Nitrosopumilaceae; genus TA-20. The sequence goes on from DASSAF010000052.1 coordinate 5,204, forward strand.
GAACACAAATTATTTTGATCAAACGTTATCTAAAAATTCTGGAATGTCTCTTGCTGATCTTTTTGCAAAATCTGACGATGGTGTAGTACAAGTAATTGTTCGCACGTCAAACAATACGTCAAGCGGTCGTGATCTTGGATCAGGAATCGTATATGATCTAAATGGTCACATTATAACAAATAATCATGTTGTTAAAAACGCCACAAAAATTACAGTAACATTTCATGAAGGAGGGTCATACACAGCAACAGTTGTAGGCACAGATCCCTTTGCTGACTTGGCAGTCATCAAAGTAAATGCAGATTCGTCCATTCTACATCCACTGATTCTAGGGGACTCGTCAAAATTACGTATTGGTGAACCAGTAGCAGCAATAGGAAGTCCTTTTGGTCTTAGTGGTTCAGTTACATCAGGAATAGTTAGTCAGGTAGGAAGACTGTTGGAGACTCCAGATACTGCATCATTTTCGATACCAGATGTAATTCAGACAGATACTGCAATAAATCCCGGAAATTCTGGGGGACCATTACTTGACATGCAAGGACAAGTAATAGGAATCAATACTGCCATACAATCTGGTACTGGTGAGTTTTCAGGCATAGGATTTGCAATTCCCTCAAACACTATTAAAAAAATCGTTCCCTCTATCATACAAAATGGACATTTCAAACATCCATGGATTGGGATATCTGGAATTAGTATTGACCCCTACTTGTCTGACATTCTGGGATTGCCGGTAACTAGCGGGTTTATGATCCAAAATGTTGTAATGGAAAGTCCAGCAGGAAGGGCAGGTCTTCACGGTTACAGTAATACAACTATTGTAGACGGTACAAAATACAAAGTGGGCGGAGACATAATCATAGGTATTGATAACAATCAGGTACGAAAGCTTGAAGATATTCTAAATTATTTACAAGAAGAAAAATCTGTTGGTGACAAAATAACTTTAAAGATTCTTCGTAACGGTCATGCAAGTAATTTTGATTTAATTCTTGAAGAAAGGCCCAATCAAAGCCAGCACTAGTACAAGAATAAATACCACTGACATTAGCTAATTCAGCTGTTGAGCAAACTTACCTTAATTTCTGACGCATTAAACAGAGTTAAAGATAATAAAGAAATTTCAAAAGAGGAAGCTTACCAAATCTATGAGGAATCACAGCAGAACTCCTCTGAGCTTTACAAAATTTCACAGATTTTAAGAAACAAATACAAAGGAACACACGTCACGTATTCAAGAAAAGTCTTTTTCAATTTAATTAATCTCTGCAGAGACACGTGTTCATATTGTACTTACAAATCAGAACCAGGCCAATCAAAGACATCCATGATGTCAAAGCACGATGTGCAAAATCTTGCAAAGCTTGGAAAAACTCACAAATGTACGGAAGCATTATTTGTCACAGGAGAAAGACCTGAGCAAAAATACCAAGAAGCAAGAACATGGCTTAAAGAAAATGGTTTTGCAAGTACTTTTGAGTACTTGATTCATGCATCTGAAATTGCGCTTAATGAAGGACTTTTTCCTCATACTAATGCCGGAAATCTTACAAAATCAGAAATGAATGAACTTAAAAAAACTAATGTAAGTCTTGGTCTTATGCTTGAAAATTCTAGCATGCGTCTCTCACAAAATAATATGCCGCATGAGTTTGCTCCAAGTAAACATCCTAAAGCAAGACTTCGGGTTTTAAAAGACGCTGGAGAGCTTGGCATTCCAATTACTACCGGGGTTCTCATTGGAATTGGAGAGACCGCATTTGAAATAATTGATTCAATCTATACCATAAAAGAAATTCATAAAAAATATGGCCACATTCAAGAAATTATTTTACAAAACTTTCAACCAAAATCAGATACCATAATGAAAAATATTCCATCTCCAGAAGAAAAAGATTTCAAAACACTAGTTGCACTTGCCAGAGTAATTATGCCAGAAATGAATATCCAAGTACCACCAAACCTTTCTCCAAATACCTATGCGAATTTCCTATCTGTTGGAATCAATGATTGGGGAGGAATTTCTCCACTAACTCCTGATTATGTAAATCCCGAATTCTCTTGGCCTGCTATAGATACGGTTGCAAAAAATTCTCTTAAAGCTGGATTTGAGTTAAAAGCAAGACTTCCAGTATATCCAGAATTTTTTTCATTTGTTCATCCAGATCTTAAAGACATGGTATTAAAAAGTACAGACTCTGAGGGATTTGTTAGAATGGAGTATCAAAAATGAGTGTTCAAACATCACTGTTTGATTCCCTGTTAAGACATGCTGATCCGCTAATAGTTGAAACTTTGGATAGAGCTCTTGCTGAAAAAGAAATTTCAGTAGAAGAATCAGCGATGTTGTTTTATGCAAAGGGAATAAATTTTCACCTCACTGGCATGGTTGCAGACGAATTAAGAAAGAGAAGAGTTGGCGATGTTGTTACTTATGTTGTAAACAGAAACATCAATTTTACAAATGTATGCATAAAACAATGTGGGTTTTGCGCATTTAGTAGGGATTTTCGTGAAGAGGAAGGATACTTTTTACCTATGGAAGAAATCGTAAGGCGAGCCAGAGAGGCAATTACACTAGGTGCAACAGAAGTTTGTGTACAAGCAGGTCTACCGCCGAACATGGATGGAGAAACTTATGAGAACATCTGCAGGGCAATAAAAAACGAAGTCTCAGATATTCACATTCATGGGTTTTCACCAGAAGAAGTATTGTATGGTGCAACAAGATCCAACATACCAATCAAAGAATATCTTTTGCGATTAAAAGAAGCCGGAGTTGATTCACTTCCCGGGACAGCAGCAGAAATTTTAGATCAAAAACTTCGTGACAGAATTTCTCCTGGAAGAATAAGCGTCAAAAACTGGACTGAGATAATTAAGACAGCTCATAGATTAGGTATTCCTTCAACAGCTACTATTATGTTTGGTCACTTGGAAACTCCTGAGGACAGAGCGAGACACATCGGTTTGATCCGTGAAATTCAAAAGGAGACTGGCGGTTTTACAGAATTTGTTCCATTGAATTTCATACATACCGAAGCTCCAATGTACAAAAACAATCTCCATGTTGGAATAAAAAATGGTGCAAATGGAAATGATGTACTTTTAATGCATGCAATATCACGTATCATGTTAAATAATTATATAAACAACATTCAAACTTCGTGGGTTAAAGAGGGCGGAAACATGTCACAGCACTTGCTCATGTGGGGAGCAAATGATTTTGGTGGCACCCTGATAAATGAAAGTATATCTACTGCGGCAGGAGCAAAGCACGGACAGCTTCTTAAACCAAAAGAGATTAGAAATTTCATAAGACAGATTGGCAGAATTCCAGCACAAAGAACTACCTCTTACAAAATAATACAGACGTACGAAACCGCTAAAGAAAAAGATGATGTTTTGGATAAAGTTGAAAATACATCTCAGTTTGGCTCTTATCATGAATTAATCAAGCTGGACAAATACAGGTACAAAAACAGGCGAAACTAGTTGTCAGTTTGTGAGAAAGTACTCTCAAAGGCTAAAAGTCTACATTTGGATGAGTGTGAAGTGTTCTTTGTAGAAAAAAAAATCACAACAGTAAGAATAACAGATTCCGAGATAGCTGAATTAAAACAGGATCAAGAAAGAGGTGTTGCCGTAAGAGTCATACATGGAAAAAGAATCGGCGCTGCCAAGACTACGAATTTTGAAAATAATATAGTTGAAAAGGCATTACAATCAACATCTCTTGTCAAACCAAAGAATTTCTGGAAGTCCTTACCTTTTAGTACAAAATTTTCCATAGTTGAAAAAACTTTTGATAAAAAACTTGCAGAGATTTCAGGAATAGAAGCATCTGATATTGCACAGGAAATGATTAATGCTGCCAAGCAGCAAAAAATTACAACAATTTCTGGATCTTTGAATATTGTTTCGGAAAACATTGAGATTG
>DASSAF010000053.1:0-5941 GCA_035685565.1 Nitrosopumilaceae archaeon
ACTTAATGAGTCCAAATGATCCAAGGAGAATGCAAATTTGGACAAGTGCTGTGACTGTATTGTTATTTCACATTTTGATGTACTGACTGATTTGGATGATATCTCACCAACACCTAACGTGGTCCATGAACCAGAAACTCGCGTGAAAGTATTAATCATAGGACAGCCTACAGAGTCATTTTTAATGGAGCTTGAGCTGTTTTTATTTACTATTATTGTTAGAGTAGGAGACGTAGCAAAATTAGATGCGTTTGACCAATTAAATGCGACACCGTTTTCTTCAAAAGGATGTTGTATGTTGATAAAAAATATGGGCTTATCCTTAATCCCACTTGAGCTTATTGTAGCCGGAATTTTATTTTCTACCTCTACAACGAACCAATTCCTATTATTTGTTGTAGATGATTTTGAAATGGGGGATGATTGGACCATAAACGACTTGAGACCACCAAAACTCGGGATCAACGGATCTGCCACTGAAATGATCATTTCTTGACCTGGAATTACTTCTGATATTGGAGGGGTAGATGCTATGTAACCTGAGGCGGTACTCACATTTGTTACAATGGTTGGAATTACAGCTACAATATTAGTTGAGTTAGGTAAGGAATAGTTTTCAAGACCAATCGTATTAACTATTGTAGAACCGCTTGTCAAAGGATCAAAAGAGGTGTTTAATAATAATGATGATTCTGAAGCTACCGATGTGTTGATTGCAGAGGAATTTCTAGAGCCTGCTAAAATTACCTGCGGTGTCTGATCTACATTGTTTATAAGAGTACGGGAATTAGTGTTACTTACAATTCTAGCAGAATAGGACAATTTCCATTTGTTAAATGCATTATCGCTTAGAGAGGGGGATGAGATTGAACCTGACTTTAGATGAGTGAGATCTGCATTCTTCGATACTATTGGAAACGTCACTATGTGGTTCAAATGAGATGGATGAATATTTCTGACCGTATTCCTTAACAAAGAAAGAAATCCTGGCGGAATATTGGCCTGACGTATTACATATTTGCCCAAAGGAACCTGTGATATTTTTATGATACCATTTGTTAATCCGTCTTCATCGCCAACACCTCCATCTGTAACCGTAAGACTTCCGGAGCCGGTTTTTGGATTTGGTGATATAGTATAGGTTACACCTGAAACCGGAGAAGCAGATAATGTCTGTATAGTTATTGTGCCTTTACCGTTACTATTGATGTTACTGTTACTATTGATGTTACTGTTACTAGTGGGTGTAGAGCTATTGGTGGTTGAATACGAATTGTTTGTTGTATTATTTAGAGATGATTGGTTTCCATACGTACCATAAACAATTTGAGCAAAGTTCGCACTAGTTATAACACTTGATACAAGAATAAAGATAAAAATAAGTGCTAGTTTTTTTTTGTACATTATCAAATTCATCACTTGGACATTACATCTATCTTAGAAATTTTTGAAATCGCTGAGGTATGAGATATAACTTCACGCCCGAATTGAAATCTTTTTGATAAAATTATTTTCAGTGTATTATTAGAAGAACAGATTGTAGGGAATGTTGTTTGTTGATCAGAATTATAAACCAAAATTATTGCCACAACCCCAATTATTAGTATTAATTTGATTGATAATTTCCATATTTGGATGGTAGATTACAACCGTAAATAAGAAGACACCTGTTTTATTCAAGGGGATCTAAATGATAAGAATGGTCAATAAAAACATGATCTTTTATCTATGAATTTTTTAAGGCTACCTTGTTAAATTGTACTTTCTTGGTTCCAATGAAAATTGGAGTTTCATTAACTTATCGGTATTTGTATGCAAAATTCTTTGCATTAACTTTTAGGGTTTATTGACTTATTACTTCTACGAATCTTCCTACTGCATCTTTATACAAAAATTCTTCCAATTGTTTTTTGATTGATGCTACTAAGACAACGTGAGAATTACCAAACAATTTTTTTAGTATTGCGCTCAGATATTCTGGATGTTCATAACAGTCGGTCAGGTAACAATTGTATTCTTTTTTTAACATTTCAATTACTTTTTCATACATTGGTTTTCCAAAATCAAGAAGAGTTTTTTCTATAGCCAAGATCGTCAGGGCTTTGTATACCTGATTATTACCAAGTAAAGACAATATGTTATTACATTACTTCAAACTAATTTATCTTTATTCGTACCATGGCCTTGTTTTTCTCTGTCTCTGAAAATTCCGTTTAATTGTTCACCTTTCTGGTTCAATCAGTCATCCTTACGCTCAAAGAACATGTTTTTCATTCTTTTCACCCAGTGTGTAATATTTCTTATATTACATCTTGTTATATGGTAGCAAATTATTGGTATTATATCCAAAGGCGTAGGAGTCAATCCATTCGGAATCCCGAAATGCCCCAACCCCGCATCTTCGGCTTCACGCCTTTGTGATACTTTTGTAATCCAAAACCTAGTGCTATACTCATTGTCCCAAAATAGTTAGCATTGCATTTTTCCAATCAGTTCTTTTCCTACACAAACCATAATTTCATCAACATGGTAAACATCTGATAATTCTTTTGGGACTAGACTTTGTCCTATGTTCTAAGAGTTATTATGCCCAATATCATATCTGACTTGGTGCGTCCAAAAATCTTTGCCATAGATATTGATGGAACAATTACTGATACAAAGGGCGGTAGAATTGATCTTGATGCGCTTGCAGCATTACGATACATGGAAAAACTTGGACACAAAGTAATTTTTGTTACTGGTAGATCATCTGTTGAAGCATACGTGCTGTCAGTGTTTGGAGGTACAACTAGGATTGCAGTGGGTGAAAATGGTGGAGCAGTAACATATGGTCCGTCTGAACATAAGCTACTGGGAAAAAAGGATGACTGCATGAAAGCATTTGAATTTTTAAAGACAAAAATCCCTCAAATAGAAATAAAGAATGTATTTCCAAGGATGACTGAGGTTGTTCTTGAACGAAATTTTGATATAGATTTAGCAAAAAAAATTGTTACACAAAATAACCTATCTGTAGGTCTTTCTGATAGCCAATACGCATTTCATATTAACTCAAAGGGCATAAACAAAGCTAGGGGGCTTGAAGAAGTAATGAACATGTTTTCTGCTACAAAAGATGATGTCATATCAATAGGTGATAGTGAAACTGATATTCCGTTATTCAAGGCTGCAGGATTGAGTATAGCAATAGGTAATGCATCAGAAGATGTAAAATCGCAGGCATCCATGACTGTAAAAGGAAGTGCAGGTGATGGAGTTATTGAGGCATTGGAGTATGTTGAGCTTAAACTGTCAAGAGAATAAGATATGACACTTAGACTGCTCTTTGATGAAATACGATCAAGACTCAAGCAAATTTCTGACGAACTAAGTTATCCTCAAGTAGAGTTTGAAGTATCAGAGGCAGCAAGACCAGAATTTGGTGATGTAAGCTGCAATATCGCATTCTTACTTGCCAAGAATCTCAAGAAAAGACCACTTGAAATTGCAGATATAATTTCAAAACAATACCAAAAAAACAAAGGCAAGTTCGTAAAGGAAATCGTGTCACATCCATCAGGATATGTAAACTTTGTTGCAAATTTTTCTGAATTAAATAATTCTACAATAACATCTGCCATGCAAAAAAGATATGGTGATATTAATGTCGGAAAAAATGTGAAAATTGTAGTAGAACATACTAGTGTGAATCCAAACAAAGCATTACACATTGGTCATGTAAGAAACATAATCATAGGCGACACAGTTTCAAAAATATTACACAAATCGCAATATGATGTAAGGGTGCTAAACTATGTTGATGATTCCGGTTTACAAGTAGCAGATATCATTGTAGGTTTCAAATATGGGGGATATTCTACAGAGCAACCCAAAGATCAAAAATTTGATCATTATTGCGGAGATGTTGTTTATGTTAATATCACAGAAAAATATGAAACTGATTCAAATTTGGCAGAAAAAAGAACATTGGTACTCAAGGAATTAGAAGAAGGCACATCTGATACTGCAAAGTTTGCTAATGATATTACAAGAAAAGTTCTTGATGAACAGCTAAAGACTTGTTGGCGTCTTGGTGTTACATATGATTGCCTGAATTTTGAGTCACAGATTGTTAGGTCAAACCTCTGGAAAATAGTTTTTGAAAAGATGAAATTAATGGGAATTGTTGAACTTGAAACGGAAGGCAAGAATGAAGGATGTTGGATCATAAAGTCTGCAGATGAGGAAGACAAGGTTCTTGTGAGAAGTAATGGAATAGCGACATACATCGCAAAAGACATTCCATATGCAGCATGGAAGCTTGGAATGCTTGATGATCCATTTTATTATAAAAAATATGCAGAGCAAGCCAATGGACGGGTTCTCTGGGAAACAACACTTGAAAAGACTGGAACTAAGCTCGACTTTATCGGTGAAAAAGTAATAACTGTAATTGATTCACGGCAATCTCGTTTACAAAAAATAATTACAAAGATAATGTCTGATTTCAAATCTCAGGAAGGTGCATACTTTCATTTAGGATATGAGTCTGTGACTCTAAGTGCAGACACTGCAAAGACACTAGGTCTAGATACATCTGGTAAGCAAGCACAAATGTCAGGACGAAAGGGAATCTATGTCAACGCAGATGACGTTTTAGATATTCTTGGCAAAAAAACATATGAAGAAGCAAAAAAGAGAAATCCAGATCTTGACGAGCTTTCACTTGTAAATATATCAGAACAAGTTGCTCTGGGAGCATTAAGATATGCAATGATAAAACAAGATCTTGATAAAATAATTACATTTGATTTGACTGAATCTATTAGCTTAGAAGGTGATACAGGCCCATACATCCAATATTCATATGCACGTGCCTCAAGAATTTTAGAAAAATCCGAGACAGAACCAAACTTTGATGTATCATTTGATGGCCTTGTCACAGAATATGAGTTGAATCTGATTAAGGCAATTGGAAAGTTTGATATCCAGATAGAAGATGCCGCAAAAAACCTATCTCCAAAAATAATTGCAAGGTACTGTTATGAACTTGCAGTTACATTTAACGCCTTTTATGAACATGTAAAGGTCCTAACTGCTGAGGACAAGTCTCTGATAAATGCGCGACTTTGTATCGTGTATTGTTTTAAAGAAACACTTGCCAAGGCACTTGATTTGCTTGGAATTAGTTCACCATCAAGGATGTGACAGGTAAATTCTTATCCGTATGATTTGGCTTTATTTTTGTGAAGAAAATAAAACAAAATTCCTACGTCCTGTTTTTTTATAATGATTCAAAAAAGTGGCTGATGAAGGTATCAAAAAAACAACAATTTCACACACATGTTGGTGTAATTAATCACAAAGATGTTGTCGGAAAAGAATTTGGTTCTACAATTAAAACAAACAAAGGCAAATACATCTATCTGCTAGAGCCCACAATCCATGATTATATAATGAAAAGTCAGCGTAGTACACAGATAGTGTACCCAAAAGATCTAGGGTATATTGCTGCAAGAACAGGACTTCAGAGTGGACAAAAAGTTGTAGAGATTGGAACTGGAAGTGGCTCTCTTACTACGTTTCTTGCAAGCATTGTAAATCCACGTGGGCATGTATACACATTTGATGTTGATCCAAATTTTATGGAGATTGCTAGAAAAAATATAGAAAAAGCTGGAGTTGCAAAATATGTGACAATGGAAAAGCTCGACATAAAGTCTGTCAAGAAAGTCCCAATTACTGATGCTGATATTGTAGTAGTTGATCTGGGAGATCCTTGGTCGGTAGTGCCTCAAGCAAGAAAGATGCTAAAAGGAAGTGGTGCCTTTGTTGCAATATGTCCTACAATGAATCAACTTGAAAAACTTGCGACTGCGCTTAATGAAAATGACTTTTATGATATTGAATGTACAGAACAAATTGTCAGAACTATTGAGGCACGAGAAGGAAAGACAAG
>DASSAF010000054.1:0-1819 GCA_035685565.1 Nitrosopumilaceae archaeon
TGACAAAAATGATTCTACAGTTTGTTATGTGACTGGAAACGGACTAAAGGCAACTGAGGTTTTAATGGAAATTCTATCAAAACCTGAAACAATGCAAGCAGATGTAGCAAAAATTTCTGCAATGGTGAGATAATTGGCAAGTATCAAGTTCACAATTCCATCCGTTTTAAACAAGGGTGGCGGAGAAAAAAAAGTAGACATTTTGGCAGAAACACTTTCGGAAGCATTTGCTAAAATCTCACAAACCATGGGAGATGAGTTTCAAAGACGTGTTCTAAATCCTGATGGTACACCGCGTTCTCTTATCAATATATACATCAATGGAAAAAACATGAGATTTTCTGGGGGAATGCAGACAGTACTAAAAGATGGTGATGAAGTCTACATACTTCCTGCAGTAGCAGGAGGATCTGAGCTTTCAAGTAGAGATCTTGAGAGGTACTCAAGACAAGTCATGCTTGAAGAGATTGGCTATGAAGGACAGCTTAAACTAAAAAACGCCAAAGTTTGTGTTGTAGGAGTAGGCGGATTAGGAAATCCAATTGTTTCAAGACTTGTTGCCATGGGTATTGGAAAAATAAGAATAGTAGATAGAGACGTAGTAGAATTATCTAATTTGCATAGGCAAACAATGTTTGATGAATCTGATATTGGCCAGATTAAAGTAGAAGCTGCTGCAAAAAAATTAAAAAAAATGAATTCTGATGTTTTAATAGAAGCATTTCCGGTATCTGTAAATGATTATACTGCTTTTGATGTAGTAGAAGGATGCGATGTTGTTGTTGATGCACTAGATAGTGTCAACGCAAGATATTCACTCAACAAGGCATGTGTTGCAAAAAAAATTCCACTTGTTACTGGAGCAGCAGTTGGAGTTTCTGGACAGGCATTTACAATTTTGCCAAATCAAACTGCATGTTACCATTGTTTGTTTCCAGCATTAGACGAAGATTCCATGCCAACATGCAGCACAGAAGGAGTTCATCCATCAATTCTTTCTATCATAGGAGGAATCGAAGTTGCAGAAGCAGTAAAAATTATCATTGGAAAAAAACCTAATCTTGCAAACAAATTACTTTATGTTGATCTGGATAACATGGAATTTAATTCCAGCATTTTTTCTAAAGTAGATGAATGCCCAGTTTGTGGTACTGGAAAGAAAGAAGAATTGCCAAAAGAGGAATTAATAGTAGAGGAGCTTTGCGGTCGCAACAGAGGCAAGCGCACTTTTTCTATAACTCCAACTACAATGTTTAATCTTGATGTTTCAAAAATAACTGATATTGCAACAAAAAACGGATTTAAAATTCAAAATCAGGGAGAGATGGGACTTTCAATTTCTACAAACGATATCTTTGTTAGTTTTCTCAAGCGTGGCTCTGCAGTAATAGTGGGGGAAAAGGACGAGGGTTCTGCAATTGCACTCTACAAGACTCTAATTAACATATGAAATCAGGTTATAATAGACAATTTTTAGAGCTAAATAACAAAATCAAGCGAAATTGTAAAACCTATAATGATATTATATGAATTATTCATAAAATTATTGGCAGTAATCAAAATTACATGAGAACTATTCCAATAATGAACAAATTGTCCATTAAACTTATATATCTAATTTCTACAGTCTTAATAATAACATGTACAACGAAACATTACGTAAAATAACTAGTCTATCACTATTAACAATACTTCTAACAAGCACTGCTGCTTTTGCAATGCCAAACGCATTGCCACAAGCACATGCTTCAACAAATGCAAACTTGTTTGTCTCTGCCGAAAATTCACAGTTCAACAATTACTTTGCCGGTCCACAGGT
>DASSAF010000055.1:0-5358 GCA_035685565.1 Nitrosopumilaceae archaeon
TTTTTTGTTTTGTGACAAAAATACCAGAGAAGGGATTTGACCACATATTATTTTACCATATGTTGTAATACTATAATTGCCATCTGCATCTTTTATAATCAGATTAGCTTTTACGAGACGTTCAAAATTTCTATACACCTCTGGTACTGTAGCATCAAGTTCTTTTGCAATTATAGACACTTTGGACTTTTTCTCTAAAAGTCTTAAGAGTATTCCAAGGCGTTGTTGGCTTGCCAGTTCTAAAAAATCATCTGCAGTTTTTTCGTAATCGTAATTCACAAGGTACCATTACAGTATTAGAATCTAAATCTTGCTTGTCTTTTTTATGATTCAGGCCAATTTGAACCACAACTTGGGCATATCCCCCTCAATCCCTTATATTGTGGCACAAAAATTACTGGCACCTTTGTGTATCCACATCCATGACATTCATCATATCCATATCGATTCATGTCAATTCTTTAGGCACACAAGAATATGAATTAGATTTTACAGATTAGCTTAGTATTTACAAAATTAGCTAAATTGATCTTATCAGCCTATTTCACCTCTAAACAACCATGAGTAATTCATCTGATTCTCAGCTTGAAGAATATTCTAATACAAATACACGTTACATTAGACATTTAAAAGATGCTCTTTATGATGAAATTACATTTTCAGGAAGCTACAAAAGTTGTTGTGTCGGAATAGTAGATGCAATAAATTCTACAAACACCACAGCCAAGCTAGTTAATGGGAAATTGTGTAGATATTATAGTATTTTTCTTAATGCGATGACAGTTATCGTAAAAGAGTTTGGAGGTATCGTAGTCAAAAACATAGGAGATAGTCTTTTGTATTATTTTCCAAAAACTTCAGATGGCGTAAACAGATCTGCTTTCATTGACATGCTGGAATGTAGTATAGCAATGACAGAATCGCATGAGATCATCAACCAAAGGATGTATGAAGAAGACATTCCATCCGTAGATTACAGAATCAGCATTGATTATGGAAATGTAATGATAGCAAAGTCATCAAATTCATTAAATGAAGATATTTTTGGCTCAACGGTAAATCTTTGTGCAAAGATGAATTCAATGGCAGGATCTAATAGTATTGTCATAGGCGGAGACTTGCATCAAATCGTAAAAAATTTTTCTGGATATAATTTTAATTTGATAAAAGGATATTCGTCAGGATTAAAACTTGATTATCCAATCTACTCCATCTTACACAGTAAAACCAGAAAATGGTTTTAACCGTAAACAATAGAAAAGACACAGATTTTTATTGAATAATTGTTCCGCTACCCACTATGCGAATGGTTTGTGATTCAGGTTTTAGAATAACACAGATGTCATCCTTATCAAATACAACGGGCTTGCCTAGTGACAGTTTCATAGGTTTTAGTGAAGTGATCTTTGCAGGTCTAATTTGTAATCCTATATTTACAAGAAACATCTGGTTTTCACCTAGTTCTCCTTTGAAAAATGTGTTCTGCAAATAATCTATAGTTATCTCTTGAGATATTTGGACCGAATCTGGAATACATAATAAATCCCCTCTCTGAACATCGTCTAGAGTAATTCCTTTTACAGAAAGGCCAACACGTGCGGGCGATATTGCTTCATCAACTGGATCATCGTGCATTTGTATAGACTTTATTATAACATCAGAACCTTTAGGCAAAAGTTTTAGGTTATCGTATGTTTTTATCTTTCCTTGACTTACTTTTCCCAAGATTACAGTTCCGACTCCCTTGACATCAAAACAATGATCTATTGAAATTTTGGTCTTGCCATCTTTTGTTACAGGTTGCAAGGCATCTGCCTCTTTCTTTAGATCCTCAAGTTCAACCATCTTGTATTGCTCCACTACAGTACCCTTGATCATCAAAAGGAGTTTGTTTCTATCAACTTCATATGAATGGCATAACAATCCATGTGTTTTTTTAAGAACGTCTAAAGCAACAATTTGTTCTCCAGTGAATTTGTCAAGCTTTGTCACATAAAAAATAACATATTCGCCCATATTGATGGCCTGAAAAAGCGGCTGTATTTTTTCTGGAAATCCCGTGGGAACCGTCCATGTTTTTACAACTTCGGATTCTTTCCTGTCATATATTGTAAGATCTGTAGATGTTCCCTTTTTACCAAAATCTTTTGCGATGGATTCATCACCAAGTAATGTGTAGTTAATTGACTTCATTGTACTAGTAAAAGTCAATCAGAAAGTCACATGTAAAAAATCTTGTTAATTTGATTTAGAATGTTTTTTGGTTTATTCATTCACACCATTTTGGAAAAGCGTAACAAGAAATGATTTAAGTTATTTCATTGAAATAAATAGAATCATAAAGCGCAAAAAACTCCTCCCTCTCCAAATCTTGGGGCATAAATTACTGCATGGTGACTTGCTCTAAGCTCTTCCATCCACTGTTTACGATTGCTATGTTCCATTCCTGATATGTTATATGGACAGATCAGGGAGCCTCCAAAGTCTTCAAACCTGCCATGTGTGATACATTCAAGTTCCAATTCAACTGACATGCCATCAGTAGTACTAACGTCTGGTACTATCCTTGAGACTATCCTAAATGGTGGAATTAGACCAGACAAAACCATATCAAGATCCATCTTACATTTTTTCATTATTTCACCACGTCCGCCACAAGTATGATGGATTTGATAAACCCTCAATCTCCTGCTCTGAAAGTATCTCAATGGTATTCCATAGTTTAGCATCTTAAGTACTATTGACCCCGAGTCTTCCTCTGTTGCATACACACAATGCTCACCATTTTCTAATCCATGTTTTATAAATCGAAACTCTATCAATCTTGCATATTCTGATTCTTCATAGAATAGTGCAATGTGTTGTTTAGATTCAAGCGAGTCGACGTATTTGAAAGGCACTGGAGTCAAGTCATACATGACAAATCTTTCCTTCGATTGAATCCAGAAAAGATGATTGTTCACAGATTATTGTTGTAGTTGTGCGAACTTTTTGAATTCTTCTAATCTTGAATGCAATAGTTTCCCGCAAAGCCTCTATTGATGGAGCCGCAATTTTTGTCACAATATCGTATTGGCCAACTGTGGTCGTCAACTCTTTGATGGATTTGATTGATTTTAGCTCCTCCATCACACATTCCTGGGCACCATCCTCACAGTTAATCATCACATATGCCTGTTGAGATTCATGCTCTAATTCCTCAGGATATCTAAGCATGATGATAGGTTAGTGACGATACGATATTACCACTGCTTGATAAATTAGCTAAAAGTTGCAGATCTAGCTTAGTTATTGTAACACTAGCTAAGCCCTAGAATATTTTCCCATTAGAGTAGCTTGTTCTAAAATATGACCGCCCATTGCTTGAATGAATTTTTCTTTTGTGGAACCGTCCCCAAGATCAAGCACCGTATCTAATGCATACAGTTTGAAAAAATATCTATGGGTTCCAGATGGCGGACATGGTCCCCCATAACCTGTTTTGCCAAAAATTGTAATTCCCTGCGGATAAGATATTTTTTCTCCCTTGTTGAATTGTGTCTTTTCTGGAGGAATATTCCAAATGATCCAATGTGTCACTGTTCCTATTGGAGCATCTGGATCCTCAACTATTAATGCAAGACTTCGAGCACTGGCAGGCACCCCAGTTATTGTCAATTGAGGAGAAACATTAGTTCCATCACATGTGTATTCTGATGGAATTGTTTCATTATTTTTAAATGCTGAACTTGATAAAACCATGGCCTGTTCAGTTTTAATTTGAATGATGTTTTTTTGTATCAAATATTGGATTCCTTTAACAAAATCGTCATCAGTTATGGTACCATTTGCCCACAAGCCAGTATTGTTTTTAATCCAACTTGGAATTTGCTGAGAAAAACCAGTTTCTGATCGAGTCTGCGGAATTTTCATTATTCCAGATTGTATCAAATATTGAATTCCTTTAACAAAATCATTGTCCCCAATTTGTCCCTCTGACCACCACTTGGCATTATTTTTTACCCATGATGGAATTTGTATCTCTTCTGCAAGAGATTTGGTTGAAAATAATGATACTGCAAATATTGTAAATAACATTACAAGGCCAAAAATTCGTCTATATTGCATATAGTAAATTAGCAAACGGTTTTAGATAAATTCGATCTAGGATCTTTTATTATTTTTTGCAATAATCAAATCTACCTTATAGTGAAGGTCCAAACGTGAATTAATATTTAATTTCCAAGGCAGAAACTTTGGTTTTTTTGTATTTGATGATATGATAAATCCTCTTTTTTCTAGTTCAGATCTAAGTGATTTAGAATCAACTGTTTGTTTTACAGAATTTATTCCTCTCTCAAAGTCATACGGATCAGAAATCAAAATAATATCGCTTGCTTGTTTAGATAAAACATCCAGTAAATCAAGTGGTTCGATTAGTTCTAATAGATTTAATCCAATAACTAGACCAAATTTATTTTTTCCAAAGGGATGATTCAATGAATTAGCTACAAAGAAATCAAGATTTTTAAAATGATTTTGTTTTGCCTCCAAGATTGCAAAAAAGGATTGATCTATTCCAAATACAGTATCATGGTTTGTTGCCAGATATTTTGTAACATATCCTATTGAACAACCATGTTCTAATACCAAATCAGATTTGGGTAGTTTTTTAAGTGAATTTTTTATATGAGAATAAAATTTAGACTGGATGCTATTTTTGTATGTGACTACCCATCGTTTCTCAATAGGAGTAACATCTGAATGAGAGTTTTTTATTTTTTTAAGCGAATTTTTTACAAATGATTTTATCTTTTTATTTTTTGCACTAGTCATAAGGTATCCCCCCAATTGGGAACGGTTAGAAAGATATGATGTAAGATCGGAATACAGGATTGGAATTTTTGAAATTATAGGATACTTGTTGTTGCAATTATTACAGACAAGAAAACCTTCTTCAATTTCATATGATTGTTCAAGTACTTCTATTTCCAGTGTACCATAACAATTTACACATCGTAGATATTCCAAGCTAAATTGATGCATTTCAGACAAAAAATAGCATATCTACTTGGATTAAATCTATGACGGAATAATTTTTGATATCATAGATTTGAGATATGCCTATTCTTTGAGTTTTCCTTCTTGAAAAACGCCAGCGCCATACCAACAATACCTAAAGTAATCTAGGCACCATTCATGAAAGAGTTGGTCTTTGCTGTAGAACATTTCTCTCATATCTGCTTCATCATCGAGTGTAGGAAAGACAACACATGCTTCCTTTTCATTTAAAACAATGACTACACTTACGTCTTTTTTCATTTTTCTTTCAACTAGCCCTTTTTCTAAAAGACTTTTCATGCCAAGTTTGGCCAAAAG
>DASSAF010000056.1:0-2794 GCA_035685565.1 Nitrosopumilaceae archaeon
TTCTCTCTTGCATAGTTTGCTGTCTTTATGATTCCTTCAGAACCTCTCTCCCCAAAGCCTCCTGGTACTAGTATGCCTTGATATGATGAAAGCTTGTAAATATTTCCGTTTAATTCCTCAGAGTCTATCCAGTCTATCATAACATTTTTTCCAATTTTTGCACCTGCATATTTGAGTGCTTGATTCACACTGACATAACTATCTGAAAGTTTGACATATTTTCCAACCATTGCTATTTTTACGGTTTGATTTATGACTGCAAAAGAATTTACAATTGAATTCCACTTGTCCCAGTTTGTTGAAGTATTTACCAAACCAACTTTGCCAAATTTTTTAAAAATGATATCAATAATTCCTTGATCGTACAGCATCTGTGGTATTGTCAAAATAGAATCTGCATCATGACATGAAAATACATCTTTAACAGATACATTCGAGAAAAGTGATATCTTTTTCTTTGCTGCAGTTTCAAGTGGATATGAGCATCTTACTGCCAACAGATCTGGCTGGATGCCAATTCTGCGGAGTTCTTGTACGCTGTGCTGGGTAGGTTTTGTCTTTTGTTCCCCTACCACATCAAGCGATGGTGCAAGTGTAACATGTACAAAAATGACATTTTCTGGACCATTCTCTAACCTCATCTGTCTTAATGCCTCCAAAAAAGGAAGACTCTCAATGTCTCCTACTGTGCCGCCACATTCTACTACTAATACATCCAAATCTTCATTTTTTGCAATATTTCTAATTCTTTCTTTTATGGCATCAGTAACATGGGGTATTATCTGGACACATGCACCAAGATATTCCCCTTTTCTTTCTGCCTCTATTACATTAGAATAAATTTGAGCTGTAGTTATGTTGTGAGCTTTTGGTATGTTTTGATTAAGAAATCTCTCATAGTTCCCAATATCCATATCGCATTCTCCTCCATCCTCAGTCACAAAAACTTCGCCATGTGCTATTGGGTTCATGGTTCCTGCATCATAGTTTAGATAGGGATCAATTTTTACACAAGATACTTTTTGATTTGAAAGCTGCAATAACTTTGCGATCGAGGATGAGACTACTCCCTTCCCAAGGCCAGACATAACTCCTCCTGTTACAAAAATATACTTTACAGATTCTGCCTGCATATCTATGAATAACAAATGCTCTTTTTATTCCTTATTGTGAAATTGTTGCTGCTTTTAGACTTCTTGTAAACTGAGTAATCTTTGACTCGATCTTTTTTGGAGGTATTTTTTCAATTAATCTTAAAAATGCACTTCCTACTATTATTGCGTCTGCTCCTTTTTGAATAAAGAATTTAATTTGTTGGGGAGTACTCACACCAAAACCTACTCCAATTGGAATTTTTCCGTTAACTAGTTTTTTTGTGTTTTTGATTGCATCTGTTGTATATTGTTGAATTTTTTGTTGTTTGCCAGTTATACCAAACACTGAAACAAGATACAAAAATCCAGATGATGCCGAAACAATTTTTTTAATTCTTTTAGACGATGTATTTGGTGATATAAGAAAAATTGAATCAGCCTTGTTTTTACGTATGGCCCTTAGATATTCTCTTGACTCTTCTATTGCCATGTCAGGTAGTATAAATCCGTCAATTCCTGCCTTTTTTGCAAGTGCGATAAATCTGTCATAGCCTTGCTTGTAAAGTAGGTTTGTGTATGTCATCAAGACCAAAGGAATATCTGTCTCTTTTCTTATTTTTTTGACCAGGCTAAGAAACTTTGAAAAATTAATTCCTTTTTGTAATGCAATATGACTTGCATTTTGAATCACAGGTCCATCTGCAAGAGGATCTGAAAAAGGTAATCCCAGCTCAATTATGTCAGCTCCACCTTTTACTAAACCTCGTATTACAGATAGTGTATCCTTTTCGCTAGGGTACCCAGCTACTATATATGCGATTAATGCTTTTTGATTTTTGGACTTTAGTTCCAAAAATTTATTTTTTATTTTTGACATTTTGATTTAGATAATTCTCTACTACTTCAACATCCTTATCTCCACGGCCCGATAAAGTAATCACGATAGAATCACTTTTGGAAAATTTCTTTGCAATTTTTATAGCATACGCAACAGCATGAGATGATTCTAGTGCAGGTATGATTCCTTCATATTTTGCAAGCATTAAAAATGCATCAATTGCATTTTGATCACTAACACTATCATATTTCACACGTTTACTGTCTTTCAAGTATGAGTGCTCTGGACCTACTCCTGGATAATCTAATCCTGCTGCAATGCTATGTGTATCAAGAATTTGTCCTTCTTTGTCTTGTAAAAGATATGTCAACATTCCATGTAACACTCCTTTTGATCCTGCCACTAGTGTTGCAGAATGATGATCTGTATCAATTCCTTCTCCACCGGCCTCAATGCCAAACATTTCAGTATCTGTGTCTGTTAACGGATAAAATGTTCCGATAGCATTAGAACCCCCGCCAACACATGCAATCACGGCATCAGGAGTTTTCTTTTCAATTTTTTTCATCTGTGATTTGATTTCATTTCCAATAACTGATTGAAAATCTCTGACCATGACTGGATATGGATGTGGGCCTACTGCTGAACCAAGTAGATAGTAAGTGGTTTCTACATTTGTAATCCAGTCTCTGATTGCTTCATTTATTGCATCTTTTAGTGTCTGAGTTCCCTCCATTACAGGATGGACAGAAGAACCAAGAAGTTTCATTCTAAAAACATTTAGCTTTTGGCGTTGAGTGTCTTTATACCCCATGTATACTTCGGATGGCAAACCAAGTGTGGCGCATGCCATTGCTGTTGC
>DASSAF010000057.1:0-5364 GCA_035685565.1 Nitrosopumilaceae archaeon
GAGCCACTATCAGACATACGGGGTCAAAAAGATCTTTTTGGGAATCCTCTCAAAGTTACATTTCATGCAGTAGCTGATAACCTTGCATCAATAGCAAATCTCAAGATGGGAGAGGGTTCTGATACCATTCCATTTTGTATAATAAAAAACTCGGAGGCACAAATAACAGATAGGAAGATAAACCAACATGAGATGGCCATCTCACATGACCAGTGTGTCTACGTTCGTGGACTGGGAACGAAAAACTAGAACAGTCATTACTTTTAATAGAGGTCAAATGGAGGTTGAGCTATGATGGTAGAGTTCCTGACTAAATATCCAAAGACGATATCCCTACTTGATGGTAAGAGAGAAAAGATTTCAGTAGACAAGAAAGGTGTAGAACAACTAACTATCGTTGTCAAAAATAGTGTTGATGAGTTGTTGAGGATATTTTCACATGAGGGCTTTACCCATGTTAAATTTGAACACAAGCAGCCATTGCAGATAGGACATGGCCTTTCATTAAAATTGAAAAAACCATGGGAGATGCACGTAAGATTGCTTGAGATGAAAAAGGGATTGGTTGCCATCCAAGCAGAAGTTGAGGTTTCAAGAGATTATTTGCAACACCTGTTTTGCCAAAGAACTCCTGTCTTTTATGAAGTCGAAATGCTACTAAAAAAACACCAAATAGAATACAAGATTTGGAATGAAAGAATAAAGAAATACGTACAAACTATCTTTGATAATTATAAAATCCAGCTCAAAACACCTAGTTTCCCAGTCTTTGCCTGGAAACCAATGATATTTGTAATTGGAACAATTGGATCTATTTATCTGATAAAATACCTGCTTACAATCTAGAACCTTTAATTAGATTTTTTCACTAATAAAAATAATGAGTTCCAAGCTTGTGGCATCATTAAAATATTACGGGATCTCACCTTGGGAACGTGAGGTACTTTATGGATTGTTAAATGGTATGTTCAGGGTAGAAGAACATCCTGTTCCTCAACAATACGAAGACTATACTACGATGCTAGATATAGCTTTTCCATTATCATTCAATGAAGAATTTTTCAAATGGTTTGGAAATGCGAGATGGGACAAAACAAAAGGACTGTTAAAAGAGCTAAAAAGACGCAGGGGAAATGGAACGACATTGCAAATTTTCATTAGATTTGCTGGCAATCCAAACATAAATTTTGTTGTGGATCTACAGGAAAACGCATGGTTTAACACTGCAATTGATAAAATAGATTTTGTTTTGGAGCTTCTTCCGTTTCAGCTTGATCCAAGAAAAATTCCTCAAAATATAAGCGATATAATTTATGAATTTGATGAGACAGTAGGAAAGTGGAATGTACGTACTTCAGATTCTAATGATATGACATATGTTTTTTCAAAAAATGAATGGAAACTTACTTGATTTCTTTTTCTAGCGGCTCTAACATAGATTGTAATTCTTGGTATTTTTTTTCCAAAAATTCAAGAGCCTCTTCTAGTTTCTTTGATTTGCCGTATTTATAACGGATCATTTCCCTATGACGCCAAAAGTTTTTTCCTTCTCCAACTGACATTGTACTAAAATAATCTGTTCCTTTCATTGTGTCTGGAATTTTTATATTATAAGGGAAAAGATATTCTGCCATGAACCACTCGTCTCCATCAGGATAGTCACCACCTGTATCAATGTCAAAAAAAAGATGCAATAGATGGGATTGCATGAGACCTTCGTCATGAATTGTTGGATGTTTGATGTTTGATTTTTTGAAATCAAGATTCAGAAGGCTTGGTTCAAAGTAGCCCTTGATTATAGATTTTCGAAATACCTTGTTTACTTCTGATATATTCAACGATAAAATACTCTCAAACTCAACATGCTAATAACTTATTTCGTTCTTGACGCCTACCGTTTCTCTTGTGTGATACGACTATATCATATCTAGATTGTCTTCAGTACCATTCATAATAAAATATAAAAAAATTAAAAATTTACTGATGTTTCTAGAAAAATTCTCCTGAAGTCTTTGATTTTTTGTCTAGATTGAATAATTTTTAGACTTGAAGTGAGTCCAACATTTTTGAGATGTCTGTGATTGGTTTTCCATTAGACGTAATTTCCTGAGCAGATGGTGGATTCTCAAGATAGTTTGGAATCCTATCTGCAATTCTTTGGTCATATGGAGCAATAAGCTCATTTTGATAGAATATGCCTGTTGGTATTTTTTCATCCCATTCATTTGATTTGATTATAGCTTGTGTTAGCTTTTCATTTTCTTCCTCTTGTGAATCAATATGCACTATAGGATCATAATTTGTATCTTCAAGCTTGTATATTCTTGGTTGTGGCTTTTTTGTCATCTCGTCTATGTTATCCATTCCTGAAAACCAATCTCTTGTGTTGATGTCGTTGTATGTCGGACATGGTTGAAGGACATCCAAAAATGCCAGTCCTCTATGTTTTACTGCAGCAATAATCAAATCTTTTAGTTGTCTTACATCATAAGCATATCCTCGTGCAACAAATGTAAAGCCGCTTGCAATTGCAAGTGCGATTGGATTTACAGATTGGTTAACATTTGGTTCTGGAAGTGATTTTGTTTTCAATCCTAGCTTCAGAGTTGGAGAGGCCTGTCCTTTTGTCAAGCCATATACCCCATTATTGAAAATGATATATGTCATGTCAACATTTCTTCTGCCAGCCGCAACAAAGTGTCCAGCACCAATTCCTAATCCATCCCCATCTCCTCCTGCCGCAATAATTGTCATCTCAGGATTTGCAAGCTTGGCACCCTGTGCAAATGTCAAGACTCGTCCATGCAAAGTATGTATTCCATAGACGTTTACAAAATGAGATGTCTTTCCAGAACAGCCAACTCCTGAAAAAATAGCAGCCTTGTCTCTTGGAATTTCCATTTCTGCTAGTGCCATTTGTATTGCATTTACAATCCCAAAGTCTCCACATCCAGGACACCAGTCGTTGTGGACCTCTGTTTTGTAATCGGATAAATTAGACACCATATGTTAGCACCTGTCTTTTTTCTGCCTTGTTTTGTATTATTTTTTTTAATGAATCATAAATTTCAGTGCAAGTCATTGACCTTCCAGTATATTTTACGATATAATAGTCGACTTTGTGATCCAAGTGTTCGTTTAGTAAAGAGCCAAGCTGTGCAGTGTGGTTTGCCTCTATGTCTATGATTGTCTTTGCTCCATTTACCAAAGATTTGATATAATCAGTTGGAAATGGTTGCAATAGTTTGATCTGGATAAAGCCTATTGCGAGTCCTTCTTTTTTTAGCATCTCAATTGCATCTAAGATGGGTCCTTTGGTGGAACCCCAGCTTATTATACAAAATTCTGAAACGCCATAGTTTGTAGCTTGGTCTTCCTTTGATATCGTTTTTAGGGCAAGCTCAAGCTTTATGGCACGCTTGTCCATCTTGAAAATTCTGTTTTCTGGATCTTCTGATATATGACCATATTCATCGCTCTCATCTCCAGTGTTCCAAAATATTCCTTTTTCCAGTCCAAGCCTTGAGCGTGGCGATAGACCGTCAGGAGAGCGAGCAAATCTTTTGTAATCTTCTGATTCAATTTTTTCTAAAAGCTTGCCCCGTTCAATTGTAATCTTTTTTGAATCAAATCTTTTAATGGTTGCAACTGTACTTGCAATGAATTTGTCCATCATATGTATAACTGGCATCTGAAAAGTTTCTGCAAAGTTGAAACATTTTGCAGTATCATAGAATCCTTCTTCCATGTCCCCTGATGCATAAACAATTCTTGGGAAATCTCCATGCCCTGCATGTATTGCAGATTGTAAATCATCCTGACCATGTCTTGTCGGGAGACCTGTTGATGGTCCGCTTCTTTGGTATAGTGTCACTACAATTGGAACTTCGTTTATTCCAGCCCATCCAAGTGCTTCAGACATCAAGGAAAACCCTGGACCTGAGGTACAAGTAGCAGAGCGTGTTCCAGTAAGTGCTGCACCAATTGTCATTCCAATTGCAGAAATTTCATCTTCTGTTTGTACAATCATTGTAGAGCCTGGCCTGTTATTTTCTACATCAAAGGTTTCATTTGATTCCATAAATACACTTTCGTCAGAAGCAGGAGTAATAGGATAGTATGATTGGAATCTGCAACCGCTTGCTATCTTGCCAAGACCTGTTGATTGAAAACCTTGAAGCATAATTGTATCTGGTTCCTTTTGGATTGGTAAAAGTTGATACTTGTACTTTGGATATTTTGCCGTTGCAAAATTATACGCATAGTTTGCTGCGTACTTGTTCATCTCTGCAATCTGGGATTTTTTTGAAAAAATAGACTCGACTGATTTGA
Organism: Nitrosopumilaceae archaeon; assembly: GCA_035685565.1. GTDB lineage: Archaea > Thermoproteota > Nitrososphaeria > Nitrososphaerales > Nitrosopumilaceae > TA-20. The sequence continues at coordinate 4,333 of DASSAF010000057.1, forward strand.
GTAAAGTATTAGAAGGTAGACTCAAAATTCCAAGCGATACCGAAACAGCAAGAACGTTAAGCATTCTAAACATGTTTCTAAGCTTTGGATTTTGTGTTTCATCTGCCAGATTGGATAAAATCGTCTTAAACGAGACAGGATATAGTTGAACTCCGCGCTCTTTTGCTGCATCCAGTGCTCCCTGTATAGTTAATGGCTTGTTTTTTGATGTCAGGTATTGTACTAGTCTTTCCTTGAACTCATGATCTAGTGTAGGAACTTCTTCTATTTTCATTGGTGCAAGATCAGACTCGTAAACTATGGCACCATCATTGAAAACATCGTCTGCATGTCTAAATATTGTTTCGGCATCAAATGCTGCAAGCATTGTTACACCGGTTACATTAGAGTGAATTGTTTTATCTGAAACTCGAACTCCAAAATAACTGTGTTCTCCTTTGATGTTTGAATAATATTCACGTTTTCCAAATATTTTCAAACCAGATGCTGCACATGCACCTGCAAAAATGTTAGCTGCAGTTTCTACACCGCCTCCTTGAGGACCGCCTATAACCCATGTTAGATCTATAGAAGACATATCAAACCTAGACATTGAGCAAATATTAACAATGCTATGATTATCCGCCAGTAGCTGCATCGCCAAGTGCACACTCGCACTTGTCACGTTCTCCACAAAAAGGACAAACACAAACACATTTCTCTATCGGGTTTGCACACTGGACACAAATTGCAAACTCGTCCTTGTGTTTCAAATTGGTATCATTACAGCATTTTATTATAAATGAGTTGTTATAGAAAATCTAGCCTTTCATTCCGTTTGCAACCATTACAGAATAGCATCCAAGACCACATTCTTCACAAATTGGTTTCATGGAATTTTTTTCTGCACTTCCAATACAGCACGGCATCTTTTCTCTTCCCAGATGGTCCACGGATAAAATAGCCCAAGTTGGACAATCAACAGGCGTGGTTCCTTTCCCACCCCAGTTTTTCTTCATCAATTCTAATTGTTTTACTGGATTTATGATAGAA